>CBDUQS010000015.1:0-26903 GCA_965369815.1 uncultured bacterium
CGAGCAGCACGCTTACTAATACGGAAAGTACCGAAGCCAGTAATGGTTACGTTTTTACCTTTCTTAAGTTCTTTGGTAATAGATTCGATCAATGCATCTAGAGATACACCAGCGGTTTTTTTGGTAACACCTGCAGCAGATGCAATAGCAGTCACTAAATCTTGTTTAGTCATAAGAGTTTTAATTAGGTTATAAAGCAAACGAAAGTATACTTAGGCAGAAAAACCTTCGCAAGGGTTTTTTGTTTATTGGTAGCTAAAAAGTCGATTGTAGAAAATTTTTATTCAAATTTAAATCCTTACTTAAGCCAAAAAATCGGCATTTGACGAAAAATCGCTTTCCCTAGTGAAATATTTCAGTTATTTGGCTTATTTAAGGGAAAACCATAAGCCTCTCTGAACTATAATTTATAATTTATAATTTATAATTTATAAACAACTTTTAAAATTTAAAAATTGAAAATTAAAAATTAATCGTGTATCGTCGTGTCGTTGTGTCTGATATAAAAAAATTTTTATGAATCATATTATTATTGTTGAGTCCCCCGCTAAAGCGCGTACTCTAAAAAAATTCCTTGGAGCTAAATATAATGTTAAAGCTTCCATGGGTCATATTCGTGATCTTCCAAAAAAAGAAATTGGAATTGATACTGAAAATGACTTTAAGCCGAAATATGAAGTGAGTCCTGATAAGAAAAAAATTGTTAAGGAATTGAAAGATCTCGCTCATAAATATGAAGATACCATGGTATGGCTCGCATCCGATGAGGATCGCGAGGGAGAGAGCATTGCTTGGCATTTAGTTCACGCTCTTGGCCTTAAGAAAGGCCAATACAAACGAATTGCCTTTCATGAAATTACTAAGCCTGCAATTTTAGCGGCTTTGGAAAATCCGCGTAATATTGATATCGATTTGGTTCATGCTCAGCAGGCACGACGTATTTTAGACCGACTCGTGGGTTATAAATTATCCCCTCTATTGTGGACCAAGATACGAGCGGGATTGAGCGCTGGACGTGTTCAGAGTGTGGCGGTTCGCTTAATTGTGGATCGAGAAAGAGAGATTGAAAAATTTGAGCCCGAAGAATACTGGAAAATCGACACCGACTTGAAAGCGAAAAAAGGTGACTTCAATGCTGAGCTTTCTAAAATTAAAGGAAAAAAGGCGGAAGTTAAGAATAAGAAAGAAGCGACGGCTATTTTGAAAGGCTTAAATAAAGCGGATTACAATATTACTAAATTAAACAAAAAAGAATCCACAAGGCAGCCTGCTGCTCCTTTTATTACTAGTACGTTGCAACAAGAAGCATCTCGTAAACTTGGATTCTCGGTTAAACAAACCATGGTGGTTGCTCAGCAACTTTACGAAGGAATCTCTCATGGAAAAGACCATGCTGGTTTGATTACTTATATGAGAACGGACTCGTTCAATCTCTCAAATGAATTTTTGAAAGAGGTTCCTAAACTTCTTAAGAAAACTTATGGTGACGATTATGCTTTAGATAAGCCACGTGTTTTCACTAAAAAAGCAAAGGGAGCACAGGAAGCTCATGAAGCGATTCGACCTACCGACCCGAACAAAACACCCGAAGACCTTAAATCTCATTTGGACCCTGCTCAATACAAGCTTTATAAAATGATTTGGGAACGAACCATCGCCAGCCAAATGCCAGCAGCGGTATTGGATGTAACCACAGTGACCGTAGAAGCGGGTGACTATGAATTGACTGCCAAGGGGCAAATTATTAAGTTCCCTGGATTTATGAAAGCTTATGTGGAAGGAACAGATCATCCCGATGAAGCATTGGCCAATAAAGAAAAGATATTGCCAGCGATTGAAGAAGGTGAAGTTTGTAAGTTGATCGAAGTTAATTCTGAACAAAAATTCACACAGCCTCCTGCGCGTTTCACCGAAGCGACTTTGGTTAAGAAATTGGAATCGGAAGGGATTGGACGTCCGTCTACTTACGCTCCAACTATTTCAACTGTAATTACCCGAGGATATATTGAAAAGAAATCTGATAAAAAACTATACCCGTTAGAGATTGGAATGATTGTAAATGACTTTTTAGTAGAGCATTTCTCGGATATTGTCGATTACAGCTTCACGGCGGATATGGAAGAAAAGCTTGATGATATTGCTGAAGGGAAAACGAAATGGGAGCCTGTAATCAGCAAGTTTTACAAGCCTTTTGAAAAAACGATTGAGGAGAAGAAAAAGAGTGTCAAAAAAGGAGATGTCATTCATGACAAGACCGATGAGAAGTGTGATGTTTGTGGTAAGCCAATGATTGTTAAACTCGGACGAAACGGTAAGTTCTTGAGCTGTTCGGATTATCCCACTTGTAAAAATGCCAAACCAATGAAAGAAGACCGAGAGAAGGAAAAGGCACTTCAGGAGCAATTTAAAGATGAAAAATGTGAAAAATGTAAATCTGCGATGGTGGTTAAAAAAGGACGCTTTGGTGAATTCCTTGCCTGCAGCGGCTATCCTAACTGTAAGAACACTCGCCCATTGGCACACGCTCTGGATATCGATTGTCCTAAGTGTAAAAAGGGTAAATTAACCGAGAAACGAACGAAGCGCGGAAAAGTTTTCTACGGTTGCAATTCCTACCCTGATTGTGATTTTGCCACTTGGAGCAAGCCTTCTGAGACCCCTTGTTCTGTCTGTAAAGGATTACAAGTGGAGTCTAAAAAAGATCTACTTAAATGTGAGCAATGCGGAAAGGAAACAGAGATTCAGTCTTAAGCCCTACCTTTTATATATCTGATCTAAGAACCCTGCCTGCCGGCAGGCAGGCTCATATCTCCGATTTTATATTTCGGATTTCGGTTTTATACTGTATTTTTGTTGTGCTAACATTTTTACTTAAAATATGACAAAGAAACTCATTTTTAAAAAATTACGCATAAAGGCCAATAAAAAAACGACTGTTTTGGATCGGATTCTTTTTGGAATTTTAGCCCTTGGGCTTTTGTTGATGATGGCGTTTTTCTTTTATCTAATGTGGTTCATGCTCACCAATCGGAGTGTTACTCATTTGTTGCCAGCAGAAAAGACTGTCTCTTACTTTGAACTGGAAGATCTCGCTCTTCCTCCTCAGATGGATCAGCAAAATTTATTCGACATGATGGGTGTAAGTGCCTTGCTTAAAGGTAGTTTCGATATCGATACCAAAGACCTTCGGGATTATCTGACACAGGGGCGAATGGGAATGGCACTACTTCAGGATGAAAGTGAAAAAAACAATTTCCTTCTTTTCTTCCGCACGCGAAGCCGATCCGATACATTGGATTATTTTAAGAACTTAGGACTTGAAGATGAAGAGTTAGCAGAGACGGTCGATCGGAAAAATACTATTTATAGCTACCCACAAAGTCGCTCCTTTGTTTTCAGCTTCATTGGCCCTTACTTATTCATTGCGGAGAACGTAGAATCGCTTGAGCTGATTCAATCAGTTTATCTGGCTGAAGTGACAAGCTTGAACGATGACTTGAATTATCAGAAGTCGATGGCTAGCCTTCCGCGTCAGGCGTGGGGTCAGGGGTATTTAAATATTCAAAAATTGAATTTTGGATTGAATCATCCAACCAATCAGGTGGTGAATCCTTTAAAGCATATTGTTAATCACCTCGCGCTGACGATTCGGAAACAACAGAATGGTTTCCATTTCAATTCCCTTCTCTCTATCAATCCAAATCTTCTTCAGCTCAACAGTGGATTCACAGACTCAACCAACTTCCGCTACGAACTGGCGGATTACCTTGGCTCAAAAAATACCGCCGCTTATATTGGAGGGGCTCAGTTGAGTGATGAATGGGAGAATACGTTGGAGACGATCAGCCACCTAAACCCTGCGTACGGCTTAATTATGGAAGGTATTCTTCGTGCTCAGATCAACCGTATCTTTGGAGACGACGTGAGCCTTCGTAACGATATTTACCCATTATTCGGAGGAGAATATGCAATTGCCTTGGAACGACTGGAAAATGATTTGATGGGACTTAAATTGATTTTAAAGCACGACGATCAGAACTTTGCCAAAGCTAAGCTCGAAAAGCTTCTCGATGGCTTCCAGCTTCTTGCGGCTCAATTCGCACCGAAGCTCAAAGTATTCACACTACCAGACGGAACGGAGAGTCGAGAGTTAGTTGCTGATCCAACTCGATTGAAAGACTTTGAAGAAACTTATGAAGACTACGAAATCAAATGCTTGAATGTGACCGATAGTGCTTACGGATTCTGCTACACCGTTACCGATGAGCTGATTATACTCAGCAATCATCCTGATAGCGTTAAAGAGAGTATTGATCTTAGTATTTCCCCACGTTTTATCCTTTCTCAGTCTCAATCCTTCCGTCAGTCGATCAGTAATTTAAGTGCCGTGAGTGATGAGATTACTTACGTTTCCCTTCCTAATCTTCAAGTGCTTTTGAAAGACACACCTGTGGGAGCGTTCGTTGGGAATATCCTCAGCCCTTTTGATTCCACTATGTGGATTAAACATTACTTTAATGATGGAGTGAGCAGTGAGGGGTATCTACTTTTGAAATAATTGTTGACTCTCTGTCTAAGATTGATAGAATGATTTAGCACTCGTTTATTTGAAGTGCTAGCTTTCAAAAATTCGAAATCTCAAATTCGAAATTCGAAAAATATATTTCTTAAATTAAAAAGCAATGAAAATTAAACCCCTAAACGGCTATGTTGTAATCAAGCCAATGGAGGCTGAAGAAGTCACCAAAAGCGGGATTGTTATTCCTGATACCGCCAATAAAGAAAAACCCTCAGAGGGAGAAGTAGTGGCTGTTGCAAATAATAATGTTAGCTCAACCGGCACTGAACTTCCTATCGAAATGAAGGTGGGTGATAAGGTTCTCTACGGTCGATACTCTGGTGAAGATGTAAAGGTGGATGGTGTGGAATATAAAATTGTTGAAATGACGTCTGTACGCGCCGTTGTCGCGTAAAGCTCAAAACTCTAAGTTCAAAACTCAAAGAATCTTCAAACATTCTTAATTCTTAATTCTTAATTAAATAAAAAGATGGCTAAAGATATTAAACATAGTGATGACGCTCGTCAGAAACTACTTGATGGAATCGAAAAACTAAACAACACCGTTCGTGTCACCATGGGGCCTAAGGGTCGTAACGTTCTTTTAGAAAAGAAATATGGTGCTCCTACCATTACCAACGATGGAGTGACCATTGCTCGTGAAATTGAATTGGAGGACCCTTTTGAAAATATGGGTGCTCAGCTTGTGAAAGAAGTTGCTAATAAAACCAATGATGTTGCTGGAGACGGAACAACCACTGCGACCGTGATGGCTCATGCAATTATCAAAGAAGGGATGCATCACATAGCAACCAACAAAATAAATCCAATGCTCCTTAAAAAAGGAATTATGGATGCAACAGCGATCGTGGTGGGAGAATTAGATAAGATGAAAAAAGTAATCAAATCGAAGGAGGAAATGGAGCAAGTTGCTACTATCTCTGCCCAAAACCCAGAAGTTGGAAAATTGATTGCTGAAGTATTTGAAAAAGTGGGTGGAGAAGGTGTGGTAACCGTAGAGGAGGGGCAAACCATGGGTATCAGTCATAATATTGTAGAAGGAATGCAATTCGACAATGGATTTATTTCTCCTTACATGATCACTGACACGGCTCGAATGGAAGCAGTATTTGAAGACGCTCACTTGCTTTTGACCGATGGGAAAATCTCAAGTATCAAAGATATTCTTCCTCTTTTGGAGGCGATGGCTCAGGCCGGGAAAAAGAATCTCGTGATCATCGCAGAAGATATTGATGGAGAAGCTTTGGCAACCTTAGTGGTTAACAAGCTTCGTGGAACATTCAATACCCTCGCGATTAAAGCGCCTGGATTTGGAGATCGTCGTAAAGCCATGCTTCAGGACATCGCCGTTTTAACCGGTGGTCGTGTGATCAGTGAAGAGGTTGGATTAAAACTCGAAAACACCAGCATGGAAGACCTCGGTCGCGCTCGTAAAGTTGTTTCTAATAAAGACCACACCACTGTGGTGGAAGGAAGAGGACAGGGGCCTGCGATTGAGCAACGTGTGATCAGTATTAAAGCAGAACTCGACGCTTCTACTTCTGATTTCGATAAAGAGAAACTTGCTGAACGCCTGGCTAAGCTTGGTGGCGGAGTTGCTGTTATTAAGGTTGGAGCTGCTACAGAAGTTGAGCTTAAAGAGAAAAAATATAAATTAGAAGATGCTCTTAATGCCACTCGCGCTGCAATGGAAGAAGGTGTTGTTATAGGCGGTGGCGCTGCTTTACTTCAAGCCAGTGCCAAAATTGATTTGGATAAATTCAAAGATGAAGAAGAACGTCTTGGGGCGGAGATTCTAAAAAGCTCTCTTGGATACCCTGTGAATCAGATCGCTGAGAACGCGGGTGTAGATGGTGTAGTGATTCAGGGTAAATTGGTCGACGCCTGGAAATCTGATAAGAATATGGGGTACGACGCCACTTCATCCATCGGCGATCCTAAGATTGTCGATATGATCAAAGCAGGGATTATTGATCCTAAAAAAGTGACTCGTTCTGCCCTCGAAAACGCCGCTTCTGTGGCCGCGATGTTCCTGACGACTGAGAGCGCCGTAACTGAGATCCCAAGTGATGAACCGGCTATGCCAGCAATGGGTGGGGGTATGGGAGGAGGTATGGGAATGCCAGGAATGATGTAATAAGAATTCTGAAAACTTTTATCATACCGACTACACTTTTATCATTTCGAGCCTGCCGAGAAATCCCTTCACTAAAATATCTTTCATGATAGAAGTTAGGATAGAGATTCCTCCATTGGAGTCGGAATGACAAAAAAAGAGAATCAGAATAATAGAATTCCTAAAATCTAAATTAAAAGTCCGCTTTGGCTAACGCTTTAGTGGGCTTTTTGATATAATACTTTTGTAAAAAATAAAAACCAAAAAAATGAAAACACTCGATTTCAAAACCGCTTTCAAATATCCATTCAACCGAGCGACTGGGATGTGGAATATTTTGTGGGTACTTGTTCCTATTTTTGGTTGGTTCGCCCTGGGTGGATATGGTGTTCGAATTGTTCAAGAATTCAGCAAAGGACACTTCAAAGAATTGCCAACAATGAAATTTGGAGATGATTTGGTGCTAGGATTCATGATGTTTCTGAAAGCCCTTCCTTTTATGCTTGTTTACGGTATTTTTCTTGGTGTATTGAGCGAAACCATTTCCATGCTAAATATGCCTGAGTGGCTCGTGGCTGTGGCAGATGTAGTGATCGGGATATTTGCACTTCCGGTATTGGCTATCAATTTTTTCAACAAAGAAACCGTTGGTTCATTTTTCGAATTCCGAGTTGTAAAACCAGTTTTTGAGCATTTTTGTGACTACATTATGGCGATGCTGAAGAGTATTTTGTTGGGGATTATTTTTATGTTGATGTGGATTGTTTTGGTTGGTCTTCCAGCGGGAGCTTTTACTAAGAACATCTTCTTAGCGGACTTTTACCGACGACGAGTGAAATAGTTTTTAAATTTAACCATTCATCAATTTATTTAATAACCTTTTATAACATGAATGAAATGACTTTATTTTTGACTCAGATCTTTGGGCCTGTGCTTGGCTTTGTTGGTCTTGGTATACTTTTCAATCAGGATTTCTATATGAAATCTTTTAAGGATTTTAGTAAAGAGAGCTTTGGCTTTGTGATGACCGTTATGGCAATGATTGCCATTGGGGTTGTTATGGTTACAAAGCATTTTTTATGGGGATCTTTCCCTGAAATTTTAGTGAGCATTATTGGCTTAGGATTCTTGGTTAAAGGAGCTCTTTTGGCTGTTATGCCCAAAGCTTTTGACTCTTGGATTAAAGTAATGATTTCCAAAAAATTAATGATGTTCGCTGGAGGCCTATGGGCTGTTGGCGGACTCTACCTTACTTGGGTAGGATTCTTTGCTTAATCAGCTTTTCTACAACTGTGGAGACCTTGTAGTGATACGAGGTTTCCCAAATGTGGAAAACTAGCCCGATAAAGTAACTGCGGATCCTTCTGCATTTTTAAGGTAAAATTTAGCAGTTTGACGTGTCTTTTGGAGCCATAATTTTATTTTTTCTGGATCATCTTTCTCAACTTTCGTATCCGTAAAATCCGCAAGGCTAGTTCTCACCTGACTTACTACGCTACGAAAATAAGTATCGTTGAATATATTAATCAATCGAATAGCTTCTTTATTGTCTTTATTTTTTAATGCCTGTCGAATCCGAAATCCATATTCTTCAATATCTTCTTCGCGCAATTCAGCATTAGACGCATCTAGATGCCCCTGAAAAGCAGTTTCTTCTCTATCTTCGCGTCGAGCAGCTTCCACTGCTTCAGAATGATTGATTTGCATAATAAAAAGTTAAAGGGCTAAACTGGATGATTAATTTAACATAAGTTTTTTATTTTCAAAAGAAAATTGTCTCTGAGCGTCTTTTTTGCTATCTTTTGGTGGCTGTTTAACTCTTTATCATTATGAAAACGATTCGAATTTCTGATGTGGAACAATACGATGGTCAAGAAGTGACTATTCAAGGTTGGATGTATAACAAACGTGGGAGCGGGAAGATTTATTTCCTTCAAGTTCGAGATGGAAGCGGAATGATTCAAGGGGTCGCTGCTGAAGGTGAAGCTGCTGAAGAGGTGATGAAAGCTGCTGAAGAATTGACGATGGAGTCGTCGGTCAAAATTATGGGGCCTGTTAGCAAACATCCTAAATGGGCAGGGGTTTACGAAATGCAGATCAAGAAAATTGAAGTGGTTCATTTATGTACCGAGGAGTATCCGATTTCTAAGAAAGAACATGGACCTGACTTCCTTTTGGACAATCGCCATTTATGGCTACGCAGTAAAAAACAATGGGCGATTCAGCGTGTGCGCAACACGATTATCAATGCGACGTATGAATATTTTGCTCAAAACGGTTTTATTAAAATTGATACCCCTATTTTAACTCCGAATGCCTGCGAAGGAACGACTGAACTTTTTGAAGTTCCCTATTTTGAAGAAAATAGTGCCTACTTAGCACAATCTGGGCAACTTTATTTGGAGGCAGCAATTATGAGTCACGGGCGGGCGTTTGATTTTGGGCCGGTTTTCCGAGCGGAAAAATCTAAGACTCGACGTCATTTGACTGAGTTTTGGATGATGGATGCCGAAGCGGCTTTTGTGGAGCATGAGGAAAATATGAAGATTCAGGAGGAACTCGTCTGTCATATTGTGGCGAAAGTTTTGGAGAAGAATCAGCCTGAATTAAAAATACTAGAACGCGATGTGGAAGCATTGAAAAAAGTGAAGGCTCCTTTTGTCCGAAAAACTCATGCCGAAGTGATCGCGGAATTAAAAGAGATGGGATCGGATATTGGAGAAATGGATGACCTGGGTGCCGATGATGAAACGATGCTCACCAAAAAATATGACAAACCGATTTTCGTGGAAAAATATCCTTCAGCGGTAAAAGCGTTTTACATGAAACGTGATCCTGAAGACGACAGTCGAGCCCTTTGCTCTGACCTTCTTGCGCCAGAGGGATATGGAGAGATTATTGGAGGTTCTCAGCGTGAAGATAGTTACGACGTTTTAATGGAACGCATTAAAGAGCATGATCTCGATCCAAAGATATTCGACTGGTATTTGGATCTACGAAAATACGGTTCTGTTCCACACAGCGGATTTGGTTACGGACTCGAGCGAATCACCGGTTGGATCAGTGGTACTCATCATATTCGTGAAACCATTCCATTCCCACGAATGATTAGTCGGCTCACACCTTAATCAACTAATTGATTGATGCTATTAATGGTGGCTTACCATCCTGATCATCATGCTGATTATCTTCATTAATCTGATCGTCCTCATCAGGAACTTCATTGCCATCCAAATCTACCAAAGGAAGATCTACAAGTTTAGGCTTTTCTTCGGGTTGAATTGGATCAAGCGTGGGAAGTTCTGGATTATAAATATCTACCACTGGAACTTCTGGCTCCGCTAAATCCACCACAGGAATGTTTTCAATGTTAATCAATGTATCAAGTGTTTGTGGAGCCACTATATCCCCTGTATAAATACTGATTCTTTCATCCGTTGCTGTGTCATAATAATTCCCATCGGGATTTCGGGTTGCTTCTGCAGATCCACCTTTCCCGTCGGGTCTCTGGCTTCCATAAACAATTCGAATTGCCTCTGAATCAAATAAATCCTGAAGTCCTAGCATTTTTTCAGCCTCACTATTGTTTAAAAAATCGATATGATGATGATTTTTAGCGTAAACTTTTGTGAATTTTTCACGCTTTTCTTCCATACCCATCTCCTGAATTGCTTCACGAGTCAGCTCCGCAGCAGGAGTTTCTTCTTTGATGCCTTCGGCTGGAAGCTGAAGCTCATCTACTTCTTGAATTTTTGGACCTTCATTGTTGTTAAGAGGAGTCATAAATACAAAACGGTGATTGAATAGGAATGAGTTCATTTTTGTTTTTTAATTATAAATCTAAATATTATAACATGAAATTACTCAAATTACAAGCTACAAACTACAATATAATTTAGGATGTGGAATTAATGCATCCATTCAGATATAATTGTTCTCGATAAAATGAATATAAAAAATGAATGTACTTGTTGCAATCTCCCCGATCGCTTTACTCATCTATTTGATGACGCGAAAAAAGAGTGTGGCTTCTTACGTTGCCTTGCCTATTGCGGCGGTTCTTTTGTATGCGATTAAGCTCTTTTATTTTCAATCGGATTTTACCCTTGTGAACGCAGCGGTGATCAGTGGATTACTCACGGCTTGGACACCTATTTTGGTGATTTGGGGGGCCATTTTTTTGTTTCGAACTATGGAGCACTCAGGTGGTCTAGCCACTATTCGACAGTGGCTCAATGGTATTACGACCAATTCCATTGGACAGATGATGATTATTGGATGGGCTTTTGCTTTTCTGATTGAAGGAGCGAGTGGCTTTGGAACGCCAGCGGCCTTGGCGGCTCCACTGCTCGTCAGCCTCGGGTTTCCGCCCGTTCGAGTGGCGATTATGGCGTTGATTATGAACAGCGTTCCGGTTACTTTCGGCGCTGTTGGAACACCCACTTGGTTTGGATTGGGGCAACTGGGGCTTAGCAATCCAGACCTTCTTAGTATTGGATTTAAAAGCGCCTTGATTCATAGCGTTGCCGCCTTGATTATTCCGATCATTGCTCTGCGCGTCATGGCTTCGTGGAAGGAGATTCGTCAGAATATTATTTTTATTTATCTCAGCATCGTCAGTTGCGTACTGCCTTACTTGATTTTATCTCAGTTTACTTATGAATTCCCTTCTTTGATTGGTGGTGCGATCGGACTTCTCCTTTCAGTTCTTTTTGCCAAAATGAATGTTGGGATGAGTCCCTCTAAAAAATCAGTTCGTCAAAAATTTGATCTTCGACTCGTCAAAGCTTTATTCCCTTTGTGGGGCACGATTCTTTTATTGATCATCACTCGCATCGAACAGCTTGGGATTAAAGTATGGTTAACCGCCCAATCTCCTGCCCTAACAATAGGGCTTCAGCCATTCGGTGATTTTGTTATGAGCCGATCAATGGTGATCCAGCTCAACAGCATTCTTGGAACGGATCTTAATTTCTCTCATGCTCTTTTGTATATTCCGTCATTGATTCCATTTTTTGCGATTTCATTCCTGACTTTTTGGTGGTACCGCAGTAACAAAAAGGTGATTAAAAAGGCGTGGTCTGTCTCTTGGAAACAGATTAAAAAGCCGATCATCGCGCTTTCGGCGGCGCTTATTTTTGTAAAACTATTGAGCGTTGGGAATGATGAAGCTTTGACGATTTTGATTGGAAGAGGTCTGGCAGATCTGTCGGGCGGAAGCTGGCAGTATATCTCGCCCTACTTAGGAGCCTTGGGAGCCTTTTTCTCTGGGTCTAACACGGTTTCTAATTTAACTTTTGCGGGCATTCAAAAGGCAATTGCCATCGATTTAAATCTTAATTTAACCACGATTCTTGCCATGCAATCAGTAGGTGGAGCGATGGGAAATATGGTTTGTATTAATAATATTGTCGCGGTTTGTTCCGTGTTGGGGTTGAAACAAAAAGACGGCTTTATTCTTAAGAGAACCGTTCTTCCTATGATTATTTATGGGTTGATTGCGGCAGTGATTGGATTGTTTTTGAACTTTTAGCGAAATTATTTTTGTAATTTTTATTACATGGCACCTAAGCTAAAAACATTGCATCAAGTTCTGGAGGAGCTCCCCACTAGCCCCAATCTTGTTCCAGAGATTTTAAAAAGACGAACCTCTTTAGTTGAGCTAGTAAGGCAACGACTCAATGGGCAAGGTAACACCTTTTTATTAACCCCTGAACAAGCCTCTGATCTTAATCGTGCACTTCTGATCTCCTCCGGTCATCTAAAAAGCGTGAGCGAATCTTCTGGGGATATTAAAGAAGCTGTTCGTTCAGAATCTGAGCGAATCTTGGCAGATTTTATTGAAACAAATTAACCTCTTAATTTCTTATAAAGCTGATAAGCAAAATATAAGAACAGTCGCAAAACTATTTCACGAGCTTGTGGATAATTAGCTGTTCGACCACCGAATTTTCGCTTGAAATCGGTCACACCCGCCCATGGGTGATTTTTAGAATTTTCGGGGGCAATGCCTAAAAAATCGTAGTATTTACAATCACGTTTTTTGGCTTCTTTCATCGCCTCCCATTGAATGAGATAAGGTGCCATTACCTTTCGATGACTGGCAACGGAAGCACCGTAGTAATAAATTCCCCACTCGTCGAGATAGACAAATAAACCTCCTGCAATCACTTCATCATTATATTTGGCGAGTAATAATTGAGCATTGTCGGGCATCGATTTGAACATCTTTTGATAATAGGATTCAGTGTGAATCCCAAAACCATCTCTGAAACCTGTGGAGCTGAGTAGATGATGAAAGGTTTCAATATCATCGCTCGGATGGACGACTACGCCGTGTTTTTGAGCCACTTTTATGTTATAACGACCCTTTGGCTTCATCTGCTTCAAGATTTCCTCTTCGGATTGATCGAGATCGATGACGAGGCTGGTCTGAGGATGATGATCATTTTTTGAAATTCGAAACTCGAAACCTTGCCTGCCGGCAGGCAGGTTCGAAACTCGAAATTCTTGAAATGCCGACATTCGGATAAAAATAGCGCCTTCTTTTTGGCCCAATTCTTTGATTTCTTCCAGCAATTTTGAAAGAGATTCTTCGTTCTCAAAAAGTGGACCGCGGGGTACTTCGAGCCAGCAAAGCCCCTTGGGAAGATTGTGTTTTGTAACAATTGCCGTGGCACCCTCGTTTTCAACCCGCCATACCTTCCGACCAACGGCTGTCTGAAAATCAGCCCAAATGGGATGTTGCCACAAGTTACGCCGTTTGTTGTTTTGCCAAAAGGCTAAAAACTTATTCATTGATCGTTACTTGATTATCTTCAATATGAACTTTTCCATCTGCGAACATTTGTACGATTTTCGGATACCACTCTTTTTCTAATTCCTGAACTTTTGCTTTCAAGCCTTCGGGAGTATCATCGCCTTCGACGGAAACGGATTTTTGAAGAATGACCGCACCCGTATCCACTCCTTCATCGACTAAATGAATGGTTATACCCGTTTCTTTTTCCCCTGCTTCGATCACAGCCCGATGTACGTCCATATTCATTCCCCCACTGAATTTTGGAAGAAGGCTAGGATGAATATTAATGATTTTATTTTTATATTGTTCGATCATTGAAGTGCTAATGATACGCATGTATCCTCCAAGTACCACTAAATCGACCTGATGCTGATCTAAGATTTCCATCACCTCTTCATCAAATTCTTCTCGTGTTTTCCCCTGAGCTTCAACCGCATAAATTTCAATTCCTGCCGCCTTTGCTTTTTCCACCGCACCGCAACCAGGGCGATTGGTGATCAGACAGCAGATCTCTATATTCCCACTCAAAACTTGTGATTTCTGAGCATCGATCAACGATTGAAAATTGGTTCCGCCAGTGGATGAGAGAACAGCAACCTTGTACATGGACTAAGGATTAAGGATTAAGCTGGAATTAGTTTAGCGTATTGACGCTATGGAGGCAAAGTAGAGAAAGCTTATATCTAAAAAAGAAACTAGAGTTATTCATGGTGCACAACATTTATTTGACAACCTGTCTAAAAAGAATAAGATATTCGCGTTTGTTTGAGGCTATTTGCCATGAGGGCGATTGGTCTTTCGGACACAATGCGAACATTTTTCAGGAGGCTATAGAATGGCGAAAAAGGATAAGAGAAAGACTGGGGATCGTGAACACGCTAAGCCTGCATTTCCAATTTTTCGCAAGTCATGCGAGAACGAAAAGCAGCGCGCGCGCAAAGCGGCACTCAAAGCTCACGGAGAAACTGACCTGTCCAGCGGACCAGTCACGGTGACCATTGAGTTCCAGTCTGTCTATGGGGGGGATCGCCAGGAGAATGTCGTCCTGCATCCCGCACACATCCAGCATGAAAACGGGCTTCGTATGGCTCGTATCCGCTGAGAAGCATCGGGATTGCGATTCGCAACCAAAACGGAGTCGTCTGCGCAAGCGGGCGGCTCCAGTTTCTAATTCAAGAGCTTTTCGTTGTAAAAGTTTTTATAAATACACTCCTTCGGACTAATGAAGTAGTTTTCAGCCGATGCTTTTTTGTTATTCCACACGGCATCAAACCCTCGAATAATCACAAAGGGGATAGCAGCGTCCGTTTCACCCATGAGTAAATTGGCAGATGAGGCGAGATTGTCGGCGATAGCGATTCGCGTGTATTCCATTTTCTTTCCGAATAAATCGTGCTTTCCACGTTCGTCTAAAACCCCCTCAAAACCTGCCCACCCAATCGCGATTCCAGACGTTCCGAGGCGAAGTGGCTGGCAGTGAGAATCGGTTATTAATACGCCAAATTTTTTAAGATTCGACCCTTGAACGAGCTCCTGACGAATGAGACGGGCAGTCTTAAACGGTTCTTTTGGCCATAAAATTGAAAACCCTTTTGGTGTATTACTATTATCAATCCCCGCATTGGGGATAAGGATATTGTTTTTGAGCGTAATGACCATCTCCCCATCTTCTAATACCTTATCGGCTTCTTTTTCAATCAATGCGCGAAGATCTTCTTTGCTTTTGGTGGCTACTAAATAGCCCTGACTATAAGCCACAGCTTTTGAAGCGATTGCAATAATATCGCCATTTCTAAGCTTTTCCCCTTTTCGACTGAGCGCTTTTTTTAGGGCTGCGACTAGATTTTCTTCGGGCTTTAGCAGGTGGCTTTTGAGCGGGATGAGTTCCATTTTTTTGTAAGATTAGAATACAAGCGATGAGTAGCCAAAAAATCATGGCGAGATCGTTTTTCCAAAACGGCATATCAAAGAGACCGTGAATGAGTATTCCCCATAATGCTACGAGCGGGAAGGTAAATGATCTGTGAGTTAATACAATAATTAGCAGGAAGGCGAGGAAGCCGATTAAACCTGCATTGATCCAGAATCCGAGGAAGATGTTGTGCGGGTGAGGCATGTTCCATTCCAGTGGCGCGCGCCCGAGTGTTTCGGGTGCCTGGATTTGATAATTCGGTTGGAAAAGACCAGGGCCATGACCGAGTAATGGTTTTTCTTTTATCAGGTCGATGGAAGTTCTATAAATCTCGAGGCGGACAGATGTACTGGATCGATTTTCCCAATCTAAAAATTGTTTAAATTTTGGTGCGTTGAGCTGGCTGAGAACAATGATGATAAAGGTAAAAGTTAAGACCACGAGCGCTCCGATAATTTTTTTCCGCTGCTTTGGATTTTTGATTAAAAAATAAACAGAAAAAAGACCAATGGCTCCAAATAAGCCAATAATTCCTGCGTAGGATTGAGTGAAAAATAAGCTATAAACCATCACTACCAATGCGGATAGATCGAAATAATCTTGCTTAGTTGGTTTTTTATTCTGACGCTGGAGCATTAAATAAATGCTGATGAGAATAGCGGGAACGAGATATAGAGCGAGATAATTAGCGGATTCGTAGAACCCTCTTAAACGGAAATCGATGGTTACCCCAACACCGAATAATCCAAAAGCATAAGCTACCAAACTAACCAAAGCTGCTGAATAAACGAACATACTAAGTATTTTTTGAACATCAGTTTTGGTTTTTAGCACTTGAGTGAGTACTGCAAAATATAAAACGGGGGCTAACACCCACCCTTTCCAAACGCCGAGAGAAGTTCGTTTAGTATTGAGGATCTCACCACTTGGTAATTCCAAGAAATCAGGGCTAAAAAGAACGCCTAAGGTGGCTCCAGCAAAAACAAAGAATACCGCGTACCAATACCAAGCGATTTTTCGACTCCACTGAACGATTTTTCGATCACGAATCAGCTCTAAAATCCAAAGCCCGAATAGAAGATAGGTGAAAAGTTCCAAAGCAGAGAAGGGAATTCCAGCCACCTGGAAACGCAATAAATAAGCTGGGTATAATAAAGGACTTATTAATACGAGCCGCTGAACGATGCGTAGTAAGGGTGAATTCATAAATTACAAACGACAATTACGTCACAACGTCATGACGTTATAACGTTGCAACTGTGATCTAGATCTTTTAATCCGTTTCCATTTTCGGTTCAACAATTCCATAGTAGCCGTCGTGACGTTTATAGACGACGCTGAATCGACCTGTATCTTCATTGTTGAATAAGCAAAACTCATGACCGATTAATTCCATGTGTTCGATCGCCTCTTCTTCGGTCATAGGAGCGCTGCTAGAAAAACGTTTTCTTCGAAGAATGTTTGGTAGATCTGTTGGTGCTTCTGTCTTTTCAGGAACTTCTAGTTCTTTTGAGGCCATTGTTTTCTTATTTGAACGGTGAATTTTTGCCTTGTAACGTTCAATAGGTCCTCGGATTTTATTCATACATTCATCAATCGCACTCTCAATACTTTCTTGACGAGTCTCTGTACGAATCACTGTATTGGGTGCAAAAATAGTCAGCTGACAACCGTAAGCATCTTCTGATTTTCGAGATTTTTCGTGACGAAGTTCAATGCGAAATTCAGTGGACTCATCATTTAAACGATCCGCTAAATTCGATAATTTTTGAACTTTTGCTTCGATATTTTCTTTTTGTTGGTCACTGAGGTTTAAGTGCTTAGACTTGATTTTGATTTGCATATTTTAGAATGGCTTAAAATGTAATGAATTAAGACACTTTTATTATTACGAACCCGACCATCAAAAGCAAGATAAGTATTCCTAAATTCTCCCTCTTGAACCGTCTTAGAAAACGTGATAGGCTTGAATAAACAAGAATAACCAAAAATAAAAAATGTCTTTTAAGCTTATTGCAGACACCTTTTCTGTCTCAAGAGATTCCACCAGTTTCATCCAGCTCAAAACACTCAAAAAGCCGAAAACAAACGACCAAGTTTGGTTGGCGATTGAGATTGTCGGAGACAGTAAGTATGGACGATCAACCGTTCAAAGTATTATCGACACGATGGAGGAGGTCTTTTTTAGCGATTCTGAACTTAGTGCTTACGAACGATTCGAACAATCTTTAAAAGAGGTGAATCTTATTATCAAGCACTTAAAAGAAAAACGAGCGAAATCTTTTGGCAAAATTAACGCCATTATCGCTGTTTTTTCAGGGGACGAGTTGCATATAACACAGAGTAATGAAGCGGAGGCCTACTTGATTCGACGCAATAAATTTTCAATGATCAGCGATGGGCTCAGCAGTCGGTCAGCCGATCTTTTTGTGAACATTGCGAGTGGAGAATTAATGTCTGATGATAAACTTATTTTTTCAACCGCTCGACTTCTTCGTCTTGCCACCCACTCTCAGGTGGTTCAGCTTTTTGGAGATGGAGTTGCCGAAGCAATTGAATCGATTCGTGATCTGGCCATGGCCAATGAGGAATTGAGTTTGGGGGCGGTTGCCATCCATAGCAAGCTCATTCAACAGCGCTCCGACTCAAGTGAAGATCGTGAAGGTCACCCATTTTTCGTCAAAGCTCATTCAACTCTTAAGTCCATCTTCACTTCTTTAAAAGGCAAAATTCCAGAAAAGCTGATGGGAGGAAAGTCGAACGCCAATCGAAAGAACATCCTTATTGCCTTGGCAGTGGTGATTGTTCTTTTAGCATTGAGTGTTTCTATTTTAATGGATAGTCGACGCACCCGAGCAGTACGAGAGGAGTATCGTATTCAACTTGGAGAATTGAATCAGGATTTACACGTGGCCAATACTAAGGGCTACGCAAATGACAAAGAAACCGCCAACAGCATTCTGGATAAGGTTGATGAAGAGGCAAGGATGATTTTGGAAACCAACTTCTTCCGTGCGGAGGCGTTGGCGCTTTTGGATAAAATTCAGGACACACGAGATAGCATCAACAACACGGACCGACTAAAGGAACTGGCTCCTTACATTGACCTTCGTACCAAAAAACCAGATGTGAAAGCGCTTGGCATTGTGAGCTTGGACGACAACTTCTTTGTTTATGAGTACAACCGCCTTTATGAAGTGATTTTGGATCAAATTTTGGACCCTCGGCAAATTGATGATACGGAAGTGGTGATTGCTTCAACGGCGATGAATGATCAAGATGCCTTGGTTTTCCTCACTCAATCGGGGCGCGTGATTGAGTTTGTAGACGGGCTATTCCGATTCGCCAACACGGAAGATCAAGCGTGGAAATCAGGTATCGACCTCGCGGCTTACGGTAAATATATTTACCTTCTTAGCCCTGAAAATGATCAGATTTATAAATATGCTCGTCTTCGTTCCAAATACTCTAGCGCCTCTGAATATAACAATGGAGCAGACTTGAGTGGTGCCATTTCGATCGCCATTGATGGAGATATTTATGTTCTTAAAGAAGGAGGGAATATTATTCGACTTTATAAATCAAAACAACAGCCCTTTAAGATTGAGGATTTAGCAGTGGATATTTCCGAAGCGACACAACTCTACACTTCAACTGAACTGGATAATCTTTACATTCTTGATACTGTTAATAAACGAGTCGTCATTGTTACCAAAAGCTCTAGCGGATTCTCTCGTTACTATGGACAGGTGGTATTTGAAGATCTAGATAACATTCAAGGATTCTACGTTGAAAAGAGTGAGAACAAGCTTCATATTTTGACGGAATCTGAGGTGTATAAAATTGATATCTAGAGTTACTTGCGCTCTTACCCTCTTTTTCGCTACAATGGAAACCTCCTAAATTTTTTGATATGAGCAACCTTCAAGCTGCCTTTCAGGATCTTCGCAATGGGAAAATGATTATCGTCACTGATGATGAAAATCGTGAAAACGAGGGAGACCTAGTATTTGCTGCAGAGCATGCCACACCAGAAAATGTAAACTTTATGGTCAAGGAAGGACGGGGTCTTATTTGTGTTCCTATAGAGGAGGAGACAGCCTACCGCCTGAACTTTCATCCGATGGCTCATAACCCAGATGGGAACTGTAATTTCACCGTTTCTGTGGATGCTAAACAAGGAATCACGACGGGTATTTCGGCGGCGGATCGAGCGCTCACGATACAAAAAATAGTAAACCCTGATTCTCAGAAAACTGACTTTATCCGGCCCGGGCATGTCTTTCCACTCGTCGCTAAACGAGGGGGTGCTTTAGAGCGTGCTGGGCATACCGAAGCAACTGTAGACCTGATGAAACTAGCAGGACTCAATCCGATGGGTGTGGTTTGTGAAATTATGAACGATGATGGAACGATGTCTCGACTGCCCGATCTCGAAATCTTCGCTGAAAAACATCAGCTCAGAATCATCACCATTAAAGACTTAATCGACTACATCAAAACTCACCCGACAACTTCTAAAGAGAAATCCCCTTCCTTTTTTAAGGAGGCGGAATCGGGTCTTTCTACTCATTACGGAAAATTCCGTGTTCATGTCTATCGGGATTTATCTGACCATAAAGAACATGTCGCTTTTGTGATGGGCGATTTGGATCAATGCAAGAATCCCCTGGTTCGTATTCATTCTGAGTGTTTGACGGGAGATATTTTTCATTCCAAACACTGTGACTGCGGAAATCAGCTCGATCAGGCACTTAAAAATATTGCGGAAAAAGGCTGTGGAGTGCTCTTGTACATGAAGCAAGAAGGACGAGGAATTGGCCTGAGCAATAAGATACGAGCTTACGATCTTCAGGCGAAAGGATATGACACGGTGGAGGCAAATGAGAAGCTTGGTTTTAAATCCGACCTTCGTGACTATGGATTAGGAGCTGAGATTCTAAAAGATCTTGGAATTGAATCGGTTGAAATGCTAACCAATAACCCTCGCAAATTGGATGGGCTTGAAAAAAACGGAATTAAAATCCTGAAACGGGTTCCTATTGAAATTCCTGCCAACGATATAAATATTAACTATTTGAAGACGAAGAAACGGAAGATGGGTCACCTTTTCAAGAATTTCTAATGCTTCAAATTCATACCGCCAGGGGGTTTCTAAGAAGCTGTGTATCTTCTTAATTGAACCCTATTATTCTTTACCTACCTCTTCACCACCTTCTGTCTGATTCCATTCATGTTGCCCCATAAGAACTTCTGGCTTTTCAGTTTTCTTGAGATGCTTTTTTACTTCGTGTACTAAGCGCTTCAACTCCAAAAACTCAACAGGCCTTTTCTGACCTTTCACGTTAATAAGCGCTGGATGATTCTCTTCGTCTAATCGATTTAAAATTGCTAGCAATGGCAACAAATTCCCAATCTCTCTTTTTGTAGAACTTTTTAAACGAGCTTCTAGAGCCACCATGCCATTCAGACCCTTCCATTCACGCAAGGCTCGAATCATATTTCCAGATAAAGGATTAGCAATTTGCTCAGATAAAGTGATATTTGACATCTTGTTAATTTCTGAATCATAACTTTCGTCTCCAGGCAATAACACACTATAAGATCCATCATCATCCTGCCTTGCAATTGCGAGAGACTGAGAATCTTCACTAATAGGTACGCCATAATATTTTTCATAACGAAAAGCGCTCCATGCATTCCCCTCCCACAATTGTGACTCTTTTTCTAAACCAAGAGTATTAACTTGTAGTTTTTGTATTAGCATCGCCTTAATAAGCTCGCGAGTTTCTTCAGCTAGCTCTGGAGGTGATTCCCCGTTCTCTAGATGGGTATTTGTAGGCATTTCAGTCATAAAAAATATTTAATTTATTAAAAATGATCGGTTGCTATTTTACATTAAATTAAATATTTGTCAATGTAAAGAAAATTTAAATGTGTATAATGGTCTCACTTTCGTAAATCATTATTTTGAATAAACTTAAAAAATTCCTCCATCAACTGCACGAGTCGGGTGATTTTAAAACCCTTCTTTTTCATAGCTCGTGGGCGTTGACGTTAACGTCGGGGTTGAGTTATTTTTTCGGATTTTTCCGTGATCGGATCTTCGCGCATACATTTGGATTGTCGCGGACGCTGGATATTTATAATGCGGCATTTGTAATTCCAGATTTATTGCTGTCTGTTTTGATCGGAACTGCGCTATCAGCGGCTTTTCTGCCTATCTTCACCAAGCAATACGATGAGAATAAACAGTTGGGCTATCAATATGCCCATCAAATGTTTACGTGGGGGCTTTTGGTTCTGATTACCATTGCAACGATTATCGCCATCACTCTACCTCTTTTTGCTCATCGATTAGTACCTGGATTTGAACCCGAAGCGTTAAAACAATATATTCTACTCACCCGAGTTCTTTTGTTTTCCCCTATCCTATTCACAATCAGCAATGTGTATGGGCGCATTCTTTTAACGCTCAAAGAATTTCTTTGGTATGGACTTTCGCCCGCCCTTTATAACTTTGGAATTATTATTGGTGTACTTGTTTTTGTTCCAAAATTTGGATTGGTCGGCCTTGTGATGGGAACGGTTTTGGGAGCTCTGATGCATCTTGCGATTCGATTGGGAATGACGATGAAAAAGGAGCCACGATTTCGCCCGAAATTTGACTTGAGCATCAGCCCTGAAATTAAGGAAACCGCTAAATTAACAGCACCTAAAATCGTTCAGTATCTTATGTGGCACATTATGCTAATTAGTTTTACGGCAATTGCCAGTAAGCTTCCTGACGGGAGTGTGGCGCTTTATGGTTATGCGCGTAATTTTATGAGTTTGCCAGTGAGCATGTTGGGGATTGCGATTGCGATGGCACTTTATACCTCCCTTTCACACGACGCGGCAAAAGGGCATTTTACTAAATTCAAACGAGATTTCCGTCGAGATCGATTCCGTTCACTCACCTACACTACTTTGGCGGCGATTGCTTTGGCTATTTTGGCGCGACCCGCGGTTGGACTTCTTTTAGGCGGGGGACGATTCACCGATGCGGATGTTCATTTGTTAGCGACTACCTTACAAGTTTACTGTATTGCGATTCCGCTAGAGAGCTTGTTACATATTTATCATCGAGCCTTTTATTCTCTTAAAAATACACTGATTCCATCAGGATTTCATGCGCTAAATTTATTGTTGGCGATTCTTTTGGCTAACTTCCTCGCACCTAAAATAGGCATTTATGCCATTCCGATTGGGTTCACGGTGGGTACTGGATTACAGGTGCTGATTCTATCGATTATTTTTCCGTTTCTACTTCGTCGACGGACGCTATTGGCTGAACGACAATAACTTTCTTTTTTCCTAAGTTAATGTCGGTGTCGTGCCAGTCGTGCAAAGCGGACATTAAGGTTTCATATTGATAAATGAAATTCTCTCCTCTACGAGTTCCGACGTCGTTGGTGATGAAGTTTTTTTCATCGTAACCTTTAATTACCAGCATGTGGTAATAAGGGCCTTCACCTGAATAAAAAGGATTGCCAAGCTGGCGACCCGCGAAGGGAGCGATGATTGGATTCCCCTGAGCGAGCTCCTGCTTCATTTCTTCTGCTCCTGGGTTTTCTAAAACTCGAAAATCGAAACTCCCCGCAACAGCCGGGGCAGGCGAAAATCGAAAATTTTCCCTCATCATTTCTACTGTTTGATCGATGGTCGTGTGTTCGTAGTCTCCAAAATTTTCAATTTGCCAATCGACTAATTTAAGCACTTCTCTTTTAAATTCCTCTTTGGTCGGAGTGACATCAAGTGCGTAATAAGTCGCCAATGTTACACTCGCCTCTTCGCACGCTTCCTGCCAAGGCATGCCCCAATCGCCGTCTGGCGCTTGCGAGAAAAAGGGAACGTTTAAATTAATTTCCTTTGGCTGTTCTTGCCCTTCATCGGATACCTGAACTCGATCTTCGAGTGGAGGGATATCACTTTTAAAATCCGCCTCGATGGGGGCACAAGCAGTTGTAATAAGTAGTAACAATGATGTAATGAGAATCTTTTTCATTAAGAGTTGATTTATGGTATGACCATAACGAAAAAAGGCAGCCTAAGTCTATCGACGATCACCGAATGCACGAAGTAAGTGAAGGAAGAGATTGATGAAGTCTAAGTATAAAGTCAGAGCCCCAAGAATGACTAGTTTTCCGAATGTTTCATCGCTGTCTGCCATCAAAGCAAATGCTTTTAGTTTTTGATTGTCGTAAGCGGTTAGCCCCATAAAAATAACAATACCCGCATACGTCACGAGCCATTCGATCATAGGGCTATGTAGAAAGAAATTAACCACGGACGCTAGAATAATTCCAATGAGGGACATTATCAGAAAACTTCCCCAGGAAGTTAAGTCTTTTTTAGTTGTGTAGCCATACAATGCCATGACTCCGAATAAGCCAGCGCTTAGTGCAAACACCTTAGAAACGGAAGCAGCAGTGTAAATCAATAAGACGGTTGATAATGTTAAGCCAGTTAGTGCGGAATAAACAATGAAGGCTGACATTGCGGTCAAAAAAGACATTTTTCGTATTCCCCAGGAAAGCCAGATGACTAAACCGAGCTCCGCAAACATCAGAAAATAAAATAAACCTCTGTGCTCTAGCAGATAATTCATATATACCGCATTGCTGGCTGTCTTCCAAGCCACTAAAGCAGATAAACCGAGAGCTCCAGACATCCACAAATAAACCTTTGAAAAGTAAACACTAACTGCTTCTTGCTGATGATGTGGGATGGATATAGACCGACTAAACATAGTAAAAAAGGTTATAACTATTTGTGCTTAGTATTGTTAATAATTTTTACAGATAAATCAATGGTTTCATAAATCGCTTTGACTTTTTTTTCTTCCTGACTATAATTTCTCTGCATACTAACCAAATGCGGACATTGTTGTGGGGCCATCGTCTAGTGGTTAGGACTTCGGATTTTCATTCCGGCAACAGGGGTTCGATTCCCCTTGGCCCTACCACCCAAAACAATATTCCAGCCTACGAATTCTTCTCCATTTTATTATGAAGGCTTCTTCGGCTTACCTATTCTTTTGGGTCCCACCCCGCAGAATACCCCCCTCCTTCCTCTAGACCCCCTCGCATTCTTCGGGGACCCCGTCTCACTTTCCAGCCTACGAATTCTTCTCCATTTTATTGCGTAGGTTTCTTCGGTATCCGTTTGCGATTGGGTCCCACCCCAAAAAATACCCCGCCCTTCCTCCAAACCTCCTCGCCTGCCTGCCGGCAGGCAGGCATTTTTCGGGGGCCCCTTTATTTTTTTGATTAATCCTCATTATTAAAATACGGCGCTCCCCATCCAACTACATCTTCTTTTTTAATCACCCTTAAGCGATCGCCAAATTCCTCGATTTGAAGTCCTTTCTCGTCTAATAATTCAGATAAAGAGTCTCGGACGTCCTCTAAAAATTGACGAGGGATTAAAATTCGTTCGTATCGTGGAAATAAATTGAATTGTTCTGGCTTCTCAACGACCGATTCAACTGCTTTTCGACTTTCACGAACTACCTCCTGCTTAAATTCAGGAGAGCTAGTAAATCGGAATTCGAGCACTTTATATTTGGACATTTTATCTATAATCAGCGTAATACTCGCCTGAAACATCCTTAGGAGCTGATACAATATCGATTTCTCCCTTTCCGAACCGAGCCATTAAGTCCCGCATCCCAAGCATTAAATTCAATCGCTCTATCATTTCAGGAGTTAGCTCACTTTTCTCGATACTTTCACTACTGCCTAATACCTTTCTTACATCCTCCTCTACTTTTGGCCTTAACTGAGCGAAAAAACGACTGTCAGCGAATGTATATCGTATGGTGATTGTGTCCTTTTTCGTACTAAAATCCAGTTCTATCTGTTGATCATCTGGCTGTTTTTTATCAGGCATTATATTTAAATTATGATTGGTTAATTATTATACAATAATATGATTAAAAGACAAATTTTAATCTAATTCTAACATAACTGAAACAACTTGTTCTCCTCTATCAACTATTACCTCTTTTTCATCTGCTGCTAAAACCGCCAAAATCAGACTGGCCGATAGAACCAAAAAAGCGTAAAAGGCGTAAAATAAAATCTGCCTTACGTGGGGATGATGATGTAAGAGGTGATGATGTTTGATGTCTTTTTCATTAAATTTTCTTAATATTATAACATTTTTATTAATATGAAGCAAATATTTCTCACTTTTAAAAAAGTTCGCTATACTCTTATCTGTAATTTTTAAACAACTCAATAATGATTAAACGAGCCCTCATCTCTGTATCAGATAAAAATGGAATTGTTGATTTTGCGAAAGGCTTATACGCAAAAGGCGTTGAGATTCTCTCGACTGGTGGCACTGCCAAACTTCTTCGCGAGAACGGCGTCGATGTTGTTGAAGTTGGTGACTACACCGGACATCCTGAAATGATGGATGGACGAGTTAAAACGCTTCACCCTAAAATTCATGCTGGCCTTTTGGCTGTTCGGGACAACCCCGAGCACATGAAATCCGCAGAAGACCATGAGATTGGAATGATTGACCTTGTGGTCGTAAATCTTTATCCATTTCAGGAAACTATTCAAAAAGAAGGAGTGACAACTGAAGAGGCTATTGAGCAGATTGATATTGGGGGGCCGAGCATGCTTCGAAGTGCTGCTAAAAATTTCCGCTCTGTTACGGTGATTACAGACCCTGAAGATTATGAAGTGACTTTGAAGGAAATAAATGAAAATGGGGATACAACTGAAGACACTCGACGACGATTGGCGGAAAAAGTTTTTGAAAAAACCGCTCATTACGACAGCATGATCGCCAACTTTTTAACGGGAGGAAAAACCAAGCATCTGATCATCGAAAAAATGAGTGAACTCCGATACGGGGAAAACCCTCATCAGAAAGCGGCATTTTATAAGGATCGAGATTCTCATGATGGAGCGAGCTTGCCCAATGCAGAAGTGATTCAGGGTAAAGCGCTTTCCTATAACAATATTATGGATGCCGATGCAGCGCTCAGCGTTGTTCGTGAATTCAGCGACCCCTGCGTTGCTTTTATTAAACACGCCAATCCGTGTGGTATTGCGGTGGCAGACAATATCAATGATGCATTCATCAACGCTTACGAAGGAGATTCGAAATCGACGTTTGGTGGGATTATTGCTTTTAACCGAAAATGCACGAAAGATTTGGCGGAGACAATTACTAGTAAATTTTTCGAAATTGTATTGGCTCCCGACTTTGAAGACGGAGCTTTGGAAGCTTTTGCTACTAAGCCAAATCTACGTGTTTTGAAACTAGGTGAAATCAATCCAGAAAAAGCAGGGGAAACTTATCGGAAAGTGAGTGGAGGATTATTGGTGCAAGACTTGGATGTGAAGCGAGTTGAAGAAGGTGATTTAAAAATCGCCACCAAAAAAACCCCTTCTGCTGAGCAGATGAGAGACTTATTATTTGGATGGCACGT
>CBDUQS010000016.1:0-25495 GCA_965369815.1 uncultured bacterium
AAGCAGTAGTAGTCGCTCCGACTTTACGTCGGAGAGGAAAGTCCGAGCATCAAAGAGTAGGGTGGTCGCTAACGGCGAACCGGTCCGTGTGTAACCGCGGACAAGGGAAAGTGCCACAGAAACTATTCCTGTCCCGATGAACTTCGGGGCTAAGGGTGAAAAGTCCATGATAATCAGCATGGTCTCCGCAGAAGTGATTCTATGGAGTGGTAAACCCCACCTGGTGCAAGGCTGTAATGGTAGATTGGATTATTGTGATGACTCGTCACACCATTCTAACAGCCGCTAAATGTTCTAATTTTTATTTTTAGAATTAAGATAGATGACTACTCCCGACTTGTCGGGACAGAACTCGGCTTATTAGTTTGATTTAATCAGGGCATTAGAAAATCCAATCGTTGGGCCAATAGTGGAGCCTACAGTAGTAGTAAGTCCATAACTGGCCCCACAACTGGCCCCACAACCGGAACTATGAAAAAAAGTGAAATCATCTTCGGAGCCCTCAGAGTGCCAATCGACTACATTGCAATCATGTCCGCATTTTTGCTGGCGTATTGGTTGCGTCCAATTACCGATTTGATTCCAGGGGTTCAGTTTCACTTTGGACCAGAGTTACTACCACCGTTCAGCGAGTATGTATCCCTTGGGGTTTTTGCTTCTGCTTTTTTGATTGCTATGTTCGCGATCAATCATCTATATGAAATACGAATCACACAAAAGTTTAGTAAATCGTTTTTCAAAATCATTTTTTTGGTGACCGCGTGGCTGATGTTTCTCATCGCTTACTATTTTTTAGTGGTTCATGAATTGTTTTTCTCTCGAATCGCATTGGTCCATATTTGGTTTTTCTCTATTTTTTTTACGATTATCGGGAGAGTCCTAATTCAAATGCTTCAGTCTTATTTACTTCGGTTTGGAATTGGAAGGCGTCGTGTTCTTTTTATTGGAGCAAGCGCGGTTGCCGATCAGTTTTACAAGACAATAAAAGGCGATCGATCGTACGATGTTATTGGTGCTCTGGATGGCCATGTGATATCACGTAAGAAAGGGGAGCTTAAAGTGATTGGAATATTCGATCAATTAGAAAACATTGTTAAGAAATATAATGTTGAAGAGATCATTCAGACAGAGAATAATTTAAAGGAGTCAGAAAATCGTGATCTTTATGCTTTTTGTCGAAATCGGCAAATCAAATATCACTTCATCCCCGATACCGTTCGTTTGCAGAGGAGTAACGTCGATATTGAAATGATCGATAATATTCCATTGGTAAGCCTTAGAGAAAGTTCACTAGATGGCTGGGGTCATATTTTCAAGCGGGCATTCGATATTATTGTGGGTTTAATTTTAATTATTTTACTAATTCCAGTTTGGATATTAATCTCAATTTTAATTAGATTAGATTCAAGAGGTCCTACTTTCTATAAAAGCAGACGAAAATACAAGGATAGAATATTCAATATCTATAAATTTCGCTCAATGGTAACCGATGCAGATAAGCAGAAAAAAGAACTTATGAAATTAAATGAGCGATCGGGGCCGATGTTTAAAATAAAAAATGACCCTCGTATTACTAAGGTGGGTCGATTCTTAAGAAAAACCAGCTTAGATGAACTTCCACAGCTATTTAACGTACTGATCGGCACTTTAAGCTTAGTAGGGCCTCGTCCACACCTTCCAGAAGAAATTGATCAGTACGAAAGTCATCATCGTCAGGTGTTCGCCCTAAAGCCAGGCGTTACTGGATTGGCTCAAATAAGTGGCAGAAGTAACCTGGATTTTGAGGAAGAGGTAAGGTTGGACGTTTATTATATTGAGAACTGGTCGCTCTGGATGGATATTAAATTAATTTTAAAAAGCATCGCCGTTATTTTCCGGGCGGATGGAGCCTAAAAAAGGAAACAGTCGAATGTCAGCTGCTTCCCGTTTCCTGAAGATTATTTAGAGCTGTGTTTAATCTCGCTTCCACTTGCATGCTCGGTAGATTTTTTGCATTTAGAACAAAACTTCTTGTGTTCAAGCTTGGTTGTGGTTTTTTTATTGATCCGTGTTGTATAGTTCTGCATTTTACATTCCTTGCAAACCAGATAAACATTGGTATTTTTTCCTCTAGGCATAATACGGAGATTAATTGAATTTTAAATGGAGCCACGACTGGGAGTTGAACCCAGGACCTCACCCTTACCATGGGTGCGCTCTACCAACTGAGCTATCGCGGCATAAGCTATAAGTAAAGGCACAGAACAAACTACCGACTCCCTCTAATAAAGTCAAGAAAAGTTTTTATGTATTTACATACAATAAGCCGATAAATAGTTTTTCGGGCAAACTGAACAAAAACACCAATATGCCATTGATTCCATATATTGAGATCCGTTTTTGAAGGTGGGACGAGCTTGGAAGCCCTTTGTCCCATATATATTATGACCGATTCAACATACAAAACTGAGCGAACACATTCGAGATTTTTGTTTTTGTTTTTCCCTCCTCATTTAGGAGAGTTGTTTTTCTAACTTCATTGAACCAAAAAATTACTCAACAATCAACCAAGTTTTGTTGACAATTTATAGCTTAGGTAGCAAAGAATATAAAAAAGGTAACGAATTCATATCCGTATTGTAAAAAGGTTCCTAGTAGGTGAATCCCTGCAACTTCAGCCAAAAGCCGATCAAAAACAATGAGCAAAATAAGGAAGAAGGGGCCCTTCGAAAGAAAATCCTGATACCAAGCTTCTTTGGAGTGGGGGATGACAAGTCCAATAAGCTTCGACCCATCCAATGGAGCAATAGGAAGGAGATTGAATAATAAAAGAACAATACTTAAATTAAACGTAGCCCGTAGTGTTTCGAGTAAAAAAATGGGAAGGGTTTGGATGTATTTAAAAACGAAGGCGATAGCAAGAGCAGTTAGAAAATTACTGAAGGGGCCAGCCATTGCGATCAAGGCTGCATCTCGCCTTGGATGTTTAAGATTGTGGTAATTAAAAGGAACTGGCTTTCCCCATCCAAAATGAGCAATAAAAATCATTAAAGTCCCCAAAATATCCAAATGCCTCATTGGGTTTAACGAAACTCGACCCGCCATTTTCGCAGTCGGATCACCGAGCTTATAAGCCGTCCAAGCATGAGATGCTTCATGAACGGAAATACAGATGGACAATGCAATGATTAAATAAATTAAATCCACAATAAAAAGATTAGTTTGACAGTCAGTGATTGAGATGATAACTTATGTGGGCTAATTTTTAAAGTACAACCATGGCACAAGTTTGTGAAAAATGCGGAAAAGGCCCAACCACTGGGCACAATGTCAGTCATTCGAATCGTCGTACTAAACGTCGGTTTCTCCCTAACCTAATCACCAAGAAAATGATGGATGACAAGGGGGCTATGAAAAGGACAAAACTTTGTGCTAAGTGTTTAAAAACGGCTTCCAAAGTAAAGTAATCTTATAGTAGATTCAGATCTTAGGACTTAGAGTTTAGTTGATATCTAATATACGGCTGAATCCTGAATCCTTATTCCTGAATCCTGAAAAATGTGGAGAGATGCCAGATCCCGCGAAGCGGGACCCCGCTGCGCGGTGGGTGGTCGAAAGAATTAAGATGAATTTATGTATTTAGTTTATATATTAGAGAGTTTAAAGTTTGATCGTTATTACACGGGGCACACATCAGATATTGAAGGTAGGCTGAAAAAGCATAATAGCGGACAGGTAAAATCAACGAAACCATATGCTCCATGGAAGCTGATTCATAATGAGGAGTTTGAGTTAAAGTCAGAGGCGTTTAAAAGGGAAATGGAGATAAAAAAGTATAAAAGTGGGATAAAATTTAAAAAATTAATTGGAAAATTTAAGTTAGTCTAATACGGAGAGATGCCAGAGTGGTCGAATGGGCTCGCCTGGAACGCGAGTAGGCTCGTAAGGGTCTCCAGGGTTCGAATCCCTGTCTCTCCGCCAGCCTTCGCCCAAAGAGCTTCGGCTGGTCTTCGACCAGCTAGATGCGATTTGAAAGCGAAGTGCGGCGAACCGAAGCTTTAGCGAAGGTTCACCACTAAATAACCCAATCTCATTCATGGGTTTTTTTGATTAAAGCTTCTTCTTCAATTTCAATTGAAGCCAAATAATCGCAACAAAACCACCAACAATTCCACCTATCACCATCGCGATGGGCACAAATAAATACGATAGATTTAAAATATAAACAAAAAGGTAGGCGAGTGGAAGCGCCACAAGGAACACGCGAATGAAATTAAAGAAAAAGCCTGGAGCTCCATATCCCATTCCTTGTAAAATACGCCCGGCAGAAATACTGATCGCAATGAGAGGGAATGTGAAAACGTTAATTCTCATATAATCACTACTGAGCATCAGAAGCTTTGGGTCGCTGGTGAAGATTTGAAAAAGAAATTCAGGGAAAACAAAAAAGAAAACACCAATAATAGAAGTGATTAAAATACTGATTCGAATCGAAAACCAACTAATAAGCTCAATTAAATCAAAGCGCTTCGCACCTTCGAACATCCCAACGAGAGTTAATAGAGCCATCGAAAGCCCTACAATCGGTAACGTGGCAACGCTTTCAAGGCGCATCGCCATTCCAAAGGCGGCCACATGGTCCATGCTGAAATGAGACATAAAGCCATTAATAGCCATTATATAAACTGACATCATTAACATAACTAGGCTGGCCGGAGTGCCAACGGTAATGATGCTTTTAAGAATGTAAGGTGAGAATCGATACGACCGAAGAGTAATTGATAGATGGGAGTTAGCTTTTGTAAAATAAAGAAAAAGAATTAAAGAAAGGACAAATGAACAAAAAGTAGCAATCGCGGCTCCTTGAACTCCTAAATCAAATCCAAAAATCAAAATCGGATCAAGAATAATATTAAGAATTAAAGTTGTGATCTGAATTTTCATCGGCGTCTTCGTGTCACCTTGAGAGGAAAGGATCGTACTCAATATATTGGCGGGCAGAATAAACAAGGTTCCAGCTAAAATAATTGTAGTGTAGGAAACCGCAAGCATTAAAACTTCATCGGAAGCACCAAAAAGAGAAAATAAAGGTTTTAACCCCATAGTTCCAAAAACAACCAACAAGACCGATAGAATTAAAGAAAGAAAGAGCCCATGCATAGCCGTGTTTTCGGCCGCCTTTGGGTTATCAGATCCTAAATAGCGTGAAATACGTGACCCAACACCAGCTGCCAACCCAGAGCTTATAGCGATGAAAATAAAGAAGATCGGAAAAGAGAAGGTTAAGGCGGCAATCGCTTCAGCACCCAGTCGGCCTACAAAAGCAGTATCGATGATATTGTAAAGCGTATGAGCCACCATCCCTGCAACAACAGGGGCGGCAAGTTTAAAAAGGGATTTCTTCGGCTGTTGAATAAAAGTAGCGACGCGTTCCTTGAGCATTTAGTTGATAATTAGGTTCCATCAAACTATCATATTTTTAGGTCTTATAAAATGAATATATGAAAAAAAGAAATAATATTATCTTCTGGCCACCACGACTATTTGCAATTTTTTTAATCTTGCTCGCCGGACTGCTTTCGACAGATGTTTTTGGAATGGGGGACAGCTTTTGGGAGACTGTGATTGCTTTTTTGATGCACAATATTCCAACCCTATTTCTAGTCATCATCCTGATGATATCCTGGAAGTGGGAACTGATCGGTGGAGCCTTATGGCTTTTGGGTGGTCTTGGGCTTTTCTCCTTGGCTTTGGGTGGAGTCCATATGGAAGGTTTAATGTTGATTAGTGGAGTGATCATGATGATTGGACTTCTATTCGCTTTGCAATATTTTTTAGAAAAATCTCATAAAAAATAAGGAAGGGTGGCTGAGTGGTTGAAAGCGCTGCTTTCGAAAAGCAGTATTCCGAGCAATCGGGATCGAGGGTTCAAATCCCTTCCCTTCCTCCATAAGACATACAGCTTATAATTCCTTATCAATAACCATTGTCATTAAGGGCTTGTTCTGATATAGTGGAACATAAAATTAATTAAAACCAAATATGAATTTTATTGAACTGTTAAGCGGAATGTCGGTTGTTAAGCTTGGGTTGCTTGCTAGTTTGGCTGCAGGATTAGCCACAGGAGTCGGGGCACTTCCTATTTTGATCACCAAAAAATTCTCCGACAAAACCATTGATATTATGATGGGGTTTGGAGCGGGGGTAATGTTAGCTGCTACTTCATTCTCACTAATTATACCGGGTGTTGAGGCAGCCGAGTTTCTTTATGGAAGTAAGTGGATCGCAGCGGGAATTATTGTTGCAGGTATGATGCTCGGAGGTCTATTCCTTCATTTAAGCGATACTTTTATTCCTCATGATCACTTTATTTCTGGTCATCATGGAATCGAGTCTAAAAAGCTTAAAAGGCTGTGGTTATTTATCATCGCCATTACACTCCATAACTTTCCAGAAGGATTGGCAGTAGGAGTTGGTTTCGGAGGAGGAGATGTTGCCAATGGGGCGACGCTTGCGTTGGGTATCGGCCTGCAAAACATGCCAGAAGGATTGGTGGTAGCATTGGGTTTAATGGCTCATAAGTACACCCGAAAAAAAGCCCTTTGGATCGCGACGTTAACAGGATTAGTGGAACCCATTGGTGGATTGATTGGTGTGGGGATTGTTAGTGTTTCTCAACCACTACTTCCATGGGGTCTCGCTTTCGCAGCTGGAGCTATGTTATTTGTGATCAGCGATGAAATTATTCCTGAATCTCACCGAAAGGGATTTGCTAAGCAGGCCACCTTTGGTGTGATGGTTGGATTTGCATTAATGATGTTTCTGGACATTGCTCTCGGGTAGCCTGTACAATACAGCTCTCTTATGAAAATTATCCACAAGAACAAAAAGGTTTATTTCGACTACGAAATTCTTCAGGAATTCACAGCAGGCATCGCCCTGACTGGTGGTGAAGTGAAATCCGTACGAGGAGGACATGTGAATTTAAAAGGGGCTTACATGAGCATTCAAAAAGGCGAGGCATTCCTAAAAAATTCTCATATTTCTAAATATTCTCACGATCAAAGTGAGGATTACGACCCATTTCGCATACGAAAACTCCTTTTGAATAAAAGGGAGATAGAAAAAATGTCCACCCAGTTAAACACTCAGGGGATCAGTATTGCGGCGTTGGCGATTGGTTTAGTAGGTCGAAATATTAAAGTGCTGATCGCTGTGGTTCGCGGTAAAAAGAAACATGACAAGCGTGAAAGTATAAAAGGTCGTGAGCAAAAAAGAGTGATGGATCGATTGATTAAAAATTACTAACTTGGATTACCCTCCCCATGTACCGAGAAGATTACTTTCCCGCCGCTCTTCCTGCGGAAAATAAATACATTGAATCAATGACAAAAGACACACGTAAAACCATCTTGTTGATTATTGCGCGAGGTTGGGATTCCCATCAAAGCGAACTTTCATTGTATCCGAATTTATTTCGACGATTGGTTGATCTCTCAAAAGCTCCATTAAGGGTTCGAACTCATAATGTAATCGAGGAGGGGGAGCCAGAAGTTAAAGAATCAGATCAGGCAGTGATTATTGGGGGCTCACCCCATTGCTTGGATGAAAACCTTCCTTGGATGAAAACCTTAAAGGATTTCGTTCGAGGGGTGGCTGAAACCAAAACCAAGATGATGGGGGTATGCTTTGGACATCAGGTGATTGCTGAGGCTCTTGGCGGAAAAGTAGAAAGATGTTCAGCGGGAGGAGAGCTTGGAGAAATATCAATCGATTTAACAGAACTGGGAAAAGGGGATGACATGTTTAGAAAATTCCCCACTACTTTTACAGCGCTGGCCGCTCATCGGGATGTGGTGACTGAGCTTCCAAAAGGAGCAGAAGTTTTGGCTAAAAATACATCCAATGAATATCAGGCTTTATCGATGGGGGATAACATTAGAAGTATTCAGTTTCACCCCGAAATGACTTCAGGTTATTTTTATGACTTGATCCACCGATACAAGGATACTTTTAAAGATTTAGGGCTTATGAAAGACGAAGCTCATTTTGAGGAAATGGCAAAAACCCTTACTCAGAAAGACGCTTCCAGTATGAGTATGCGGGTTTTAATAAACTTCTTGGAACAGCTTTAAAGCAATGTCGGTTGATCTGCATTTTCCTCCACCTTTTTAATAATAACTTTAGGTTTTTCACTATGGTCTTCGGCAAAGCCCCAGGCCATTTTGAAGATATCCCGTTGAGTATCGGCAATCGCCTGACTTTCAATGATAATGCCAATCAGCTCTGGTGAGAAAGAAACAATCGCCACTTTATTATCGTAAATGTTGATCTCATTGGTGAAATTAAAATCTTTCGAAGAAAGCAGGCGGAATTCACGAAGTGATCTAGGGTCGTCTTTAATTAATTTCTTTCCATATTCATCACTGGGAGCAATCCCACGAAGGAAGATGTTTTTTTGAGTACGAAGCTTTACGTAATCATTATTATAAGTCGGCCATTGAGAGAGAATTTCATGAGTATTAGAGTAGTTCAAAATCTCCGTAGTGGCGGTTAGTGTATCTTCATAAACTCGCTTAACCCCATCTAACCCTTCAAAATAACGCACTTTGGGTCGGGAAGAATGCTGATTAAAAAGCCCTTTGAGCTCTGGAAGTGCCATTTCAAAATCCCGTAATCGATCTTTATAATTCTTCATGAGTATTTCAGGGTCAACTGCCGAAAAAACCATGTGCTTATCTTTATGAAGCTTGCTCACATACCCCTTATCTAACATCTCCTCTAGCACGTCGTAAGTGGAACCTCGAGTGATCTCAGCCTTACGGCTAATTTTAACAACCGTTCCAGTGCCAAGCTCCAAGCACGCCAAATAAATCTTTGCTTCCTTTTCCGTAAAGCCAAGTTTTTTCAAAATAGTATTAGAAACCATATTAATATAATGATCAATTTAAAATTGTTGTCGATAATTTCGACAGTTTTCAATTTAACGCTTTTAATTAACAAAATCAAGACGTGCCGAAATTTCCAACACCCGTTTTTTGGCTTTTCAAAAGGGGTTGCGTGATCGCGAATAAAAAATAAAACTGTAATTGTTTTTAACTTTTTAAAACCAAAAAATATGCAAAATCAATGCTCTTCATCCGATTGTGGCTGTGCCTATCAAACACCTCGTTTGAAGGATAGCTCTCATTTTATGGAACTTAGTTATTCAGAATTGGAAGATCGTAACTTGGCAATTAAAAAGGATCGGTTAGCCGGTAAGCCCCAAAAATATTTCGCAGATAAATTCACCGAAACCCTTAAAAAAGAAAAGGGGATTAAGGCGGTTACGGTTTGCTTTTCTGATTTAGAAGGAAAACTACATATGCTGGATTACAACAAGACATTTCTTCTAGATTCTCATGACAATCTAACATTTGATGGATCATCTATTAAAGGTTTTACCCCTCAACATAGTTCAGATCTAGTGCTTCAAATAGATTGGTCATCTTTCCGTTGGTTGCCAGCCGATATTTTTGGACATGGAAAGGTGATTATATTTGCCAATGTTCATGATCGCGACAAAAAGCCATACATCGGTGACTACAGGTCTAATTTAAATATTTTATCTGAAGAGCTTGGTAAGAAGGGGGTGATGGTGAATGTTGCTCCGGAAATTGAGGGAATGATTTTAGAGAGGGAGAATGCCGAACAGGATTTTGATGAGAGAGAAGGCTTTGAACTTGCTTCAAAAGGAGGATATTTCAACGTTCTCCCACAGGACACACTTCGTCAGTTTATCGATCGTTTAGCAGAGGCAACCAGGGCTCTTGGCTTTGAAAATGAAAAGGACCATCCCGAAGTCGCACCGTCTCAGTTTGAGATGAATTACAAGTACACCGAAATACTTCAGGCAGCCGATCAGGTTCAGTTATACAAAGTTATTGCCCGTCAGATTGCAAAGAACTTTGGCTTAACCGCTTCTTTTTTACCAAAGCCAAAAATGAATATCAACGGAAGTGGTATGCACGTCAATCTTTCGATGTCCAAAGGGGGTAAAAATATTTTTTATGATGCAAAAGGGGAATATAGAATGTCAAAAGATGCCCAGAATTTTATTTCGGGGATCTTGAGTTATGCCAATGATATTTGCCTTGGTTTAAATTCAAGTGTGAATGCCTATCGTCGATTAGACCCTGCCTTTGAAGCACCAAATGAAATTAAAGTTTCCCCAGCTGATCGTAGCGCCATGGTCCGAATACCATTTGGAAATGCAAAGTCAGCTCGAATTGAAGTAAGAACCGTTGCTCCAGATGCCAATCCATACTTAGCATTCTATTTAATTCTGAAAGCAGGGCTAAAGGGAATGAATGCTTCACAAAAGGATATGGGGGAATACAAAAAAGTGATGAGTGGGCCGGTTAAAAAATTACCAGGCAATATCGATCAGGCTATTAAAACCTTTAAAAAAAGTGATTTTATTAAAGAAGTCATGTTGGATGTAAATAGGGAAAAATATGCAAAGCTTAAAGAAAACTCTGCCGATCGCTGCCCGCGTGAGCTGGGCACTCGTGTAAAAGCTGGCGAAGTGTGGTATCACCATGAGATAACTAATCAGGTGTTGTGGAACAAGTTCTAAGTGTTTAAGAAAGTAAGAAGACCGACAGATATCTGTCGGTCTTCTTCTGTTTGTTGCAAAATACAACATCTGCTAAACTAAAATCCAGTAATAAAAAATATGGGTTATATTCCTAAAAACATCGAAAAGACCATCGAGGAATTCAGTAAGCTTCCTGGGATTGGTCAAAAATCAGCCGCCCGATTAACGTTTTATTTGCTTCGCAAAAAGAATCAGGACGTGGAACAATTTGGCGACACGATTCACAATTTAAAGCAGGGATTAAAATACTGTTCCAATTGTCAGAACATGACCAGCGAAGAAGCGATTTGCGGTATTTGCCAGAACGGCGAACGGGACGCTTCGGTGATTTGTGTGGTGGAAGAAATGCTCGATCTGATCGCTTTGGAACAGGCAAATAATTTTAAAGGACATTATCACGTACTTCATGGGGTTATTTCGCCTGTAGAAGGTGTTGGACCGGATGAATTGAAAATTGCTGAATTGGTGGAACGCGTTAAAAAAGGGGGAATTAAAGAAATTATCCTAGCTCTCAATCCATCGATGGAAGGAGAGGCAACCGCCGCTTATATGCTTCGCTACATAAAACCTTACGACATCAAAATCACCCGTATAGCTCGTGGTATACCCGTAGGAGGGGATTTAGAGTATGCGGACAGTCAAACACTCAAGAGGGCTTTTGAGGGGCGGATGGAGTATTAGTCGCTTCGCTCCAATCTACAATTTGCATTTTAGAATTGGCATTCAATTGAAAAATTTTCCATTCAAAAATTGATTGCAAAATCCAAAATCCTAAATGCAAAATAAAATTGACCAAAGAAGAAAGAGTTTGTTATATTAACTTCCTCTAATTTTTTGCTATGACTCCCTCCCAAAAAATAAATGTCAGATTAATTAGCTCGGAAGACGGACATAAACTTTCGGATGATCGTTTGGAAGTTCAGCATGGAGCAACTATTGGTGATTTAGCAGGACAGATAAGAGCCAAAAGTGTTCGTGTATGGAACTCAGGATGGGGGACAGAAGGGAACGAGGATCTTGATATGGGAGAAAAAATAAAGCCAGGAAAAGAGTATTTTATCTTTTTTTAATGTTAAGTCCCATCCGAACTCACATCGGGCACTTCTTCGCCAACCATCATATAAAGCGGACGAGCTTGGTAATTGCTGTGAATGTGTTCGATAATATCCTCCTTGGATTCATCTCCGTGGCTTATTCGACGATACCAACTGGCTTCAAAGCCAGCGTGAGCGCCACCCAAAATTTCCTTTTTTCCTGGAGGTAACTGATTGGTGGTTTCAATTCGTGTTGGTGGTGGATTCCGATAGCTGTAATACCACGGTCCAATCAAATCCACATGACGATCCAGTTTGGTTCCATAGATATTTGAGTAGGCTTTATCGTCGATCATCGTGGTTTGAATGAGGATGTGATGATCTGTATCATTTGTAAACTTTAAATCAGGAGAGGGAATGTAAATGGTTGCGTCGAGCCCTTGAGGATCGTAATAGCTCACGGCATACGAATGATTACGACGTTCGTTGATAGGAAGACCAGAAAACAAAATACTTCGGTAGACGGTTGTGGAAACTTGGCAAAGCCCACCACCGTATTCAGGAATGGTTTTGTCTCCCTTAATCACCAATTCAGGAAGATAACCCGTGTATTGATTCACAGCCCCTAATTTTTTAATCACACTTACTTTCTCTTTTGGGGGAATGAGCCAGCCACTGAATCGAGCGAGACCCACTTTAATGTTGGTCCGGCGATTGTAAGGAGAGCCAGAATAGTCCGTTTCACCCATTCCAATCAGTTCAATAACTCCTTTTTCCTCAAGCTCAGGGCTGACAGTTACTGTTGCAGGGTCGACTTTAATAGGAAGACGGACGTCTTCCTCTCCCTTTAAAAAAGCATCACGAATTAAATAAAAAGCTTTTTCGTAATCAATGGATTGCCCACTAAAAGCAAAGCCTTCAAAAATAATCTTATTGTCTTCACCAACTGAAATCGTGACATCTTGTTTCTCACGATTGATTTCAGGGGCGACATGCTTATCTAGGTAATCTTTAATCTCAACAAAATCAATCCCCTTGATTGATTCAGTAGAAAGATTGGTCTCAATTCTTTTTTGTAATTCAGGGTTTAAATTTTCGGGGAGTTTTACTTCAATTCCGTTCCAAAATGATTTTGAATAGTCATTCGTCCAATCATTACGAGCCAAGTTTACTTTCCAAATATTAAAATCAGTTTTAAGGCGAATATGGCTCAATTCGTCCTCTGCAAAAACTCCATTAGGAGTAATGATGACAAAAAAGATGGCGATGATCAGAAGTATTTTTTTCAAAACTTGGGATTGTGGATTATTTTTTTCGCGTCAAAAGCTTTATTAAAAGACGTTTTGCTAAGCCAAATTTTTGATCGTCTTTCAGAGCTTCCTTGCTTTTTAAAAAGACATCCATCGATTTATCTTTCAAGTATTTTCGAGTGTCTTCTCCTTTTTTAGGCGCAAGAGTCAGCCCTAGGATCGAGCCAATGGCTGATCCAATGACCACACCGGTCAATACTTTAAAAGCTCCTTTGACGACCTTCTTTGGCTTGCTCATATGATTTAAGATAGTAGATTGAATTAATTCAATTATAAAACACTCTTCTAAAAACTAAAAACTAAAATTATTAACTCCATTCAATATCAGAATAAGACTTCAAATGATCCAGTACGGTGGATTTGATTTGATCAAGCTCTTCCTGAGACTTAGCCTCCATCGTAATAGAAATACGAGGGCTGGTATTGCTGGCACGAATGCCCGCCCAGCCTCCATTGCCAAAGTCGAGACGAATGCCATCCATGGTTTCAGCAGGGTAGTCATCTTTAAAATGATCGGTGACCTTTTGAATGATATTAAACTTCACATCGTCAGCGCATTTAGGGCGAATCTCTGGTTCCGCAAAGGTTTTTGGAAACGCTTCAAATAATTCAGATACCTTTCCGTCTGAGTCACTTGCAATTTTAAGCAGTCGGCACGCGGTTGCCAAGGCGTCATCGTAAGGGTAGTAATCTTCGGGCAAAAAGAAGTGACCAGATTGTTCACCACCAAGAATCGCTTTGTGTTCATTCATCGCATCTTCCACGTAAGAATGCCCCACTTTACACATATGAGGTTTACCACCCCACTCTTCCGTTAAGTCAAACAACACTTGAGAATTAGAAACCGTATAAACCAAACTTCCGCCTGGATGTCGAGAGAGAACATCCTTCGTTAAAAGCATCAGTGTTTTATCGGCATCAATAAATTCACCCTTTTCCGTTACAATGCCACAACGATCTCCATCTCCATCAAAAGAGATGCCGAAATCGGATTGAGTTTCTAGAACCTTTTTTTTCAAGTCTTCCAAGTTTGCTTCCACAATGGGGTCAGGCTCATGATTGGGGAAGGTGCCATCGAGTTCAGTATAAAGTTCAACCACCTCATGGCCGAGTTTCCTTAAAAAGGTTGGGTAAAGCATGCCAGCGACTCCATTGGCTGTGTCGACCACAATTTTGAGTGGACGCGAATAGCTGAAAATAGATTTGAGCTTCTTGAAATAGTCATCCATTAAATTGGCGTGAAGCATCGCTCCTTCTCCTGTTGCAAATTCACCTTTTTCAATGACATGATAAACCTCCTGAAGCATATCGCCAAACACGGCATGGGCATTTTTAGTCATCAACTTAAATCCATTATATTCTTTTGGATTATGACTCGCTGTCACATTGCAACCCGCATCAAATTCTCCGTAGCAGTTCGCAAAATACAAATAAGGAGAAGGGGAGAGTCCAAGATCGGTCACACCACAGCCACATTCCATTAATCCTTCAATAAAAGCCTTCTGTAATTCTTCACCATGTGTTCGATTGTCTCGCCCCACCACAATCGCAGGGCCGAGGTTGCCAGTTTTTTGAATCAACCAGGTCGCAAAACCCTTGCCAATCAATTTGGCGTTTTCAGCATTCAACTGATCAGGATAAGTCCCACGAATATCATAGGCACGGAAGATAGATTGAGGAATCATTTTTTATCTTTTAAAAAGCCAGCTCATTTTAACACAGGCTCATATAAATCAAATATAGAAAAAGGAGTTAGGTGTACTTGATAAAATTAATATTTTTGATGTATTCTGTCTTCAAAAGTAACCACAGATAAATGAGTACCAAAAAAAAAGTTCTAGTATTAATGGGAGGGAAATCTGCAGAGCATGAAGTATCGCTCCAATCAGCAAAGAACGTAATAGCGGCAATAGATCGGGATAAATTTATACCTGTACTAATCGGTATCAGTAAAAAAGGGGAATGGTTCTTAATGGATGAATCCGATTATCTAGATCGCGCGGATGACCCGAAGAATATAGCACTGAAGAATACAGGGGAGGCATTAGCCATTGTGCCGGCGTCAGAGGGTGGACCACTCATACTCAAAGAGTCCGGTGAGAGCATTGGTAAGATTGATGTGGCTTTTCCTGTTTTACACGGGCCAAATGGTGAAGATGGCTCAATGCAAGGCTTACTTAAAGTAGCCGGAATCCCATATGTCGGTGCAGGAGTTATGGGGTCTGCTGTAGCAATGGATAAAGAGGTGATGAAAAAGCTATTCAGGGACGCAGGGGTGCCAAGTGCTGACTTCTTCGTATTTTACGATCATAAGAAAGGTGAAATAGATTACAATAAGATAATTGAAAAACTTAGCCTCCCATTATTCATAAAGCCATGTAATATGGGCTCTTCGGTCGGAGTCAGTCGCGCTACAAACGAAGAAGAATTTAATAAAGCAGTCGATGATGCGTTCAGTCATGATTCAAAGATAATCATCGAAGAAAATATAAAAGGTCGGGAGATTGAGTGCTCTGTTATTGGTAATAAAAAGTTATCCGCTTCAGTTGCAGGTGAGGTAATCACCAATACCGACAAGCACAGTTTCTATTCGTATGAAGCAAAGTATCTGGATGAAAACGGTGCTGAGCTAAAAATCCCCGCCAATTTACCCGAAGAAACGGTTAAAAAAGTCCAGGAAATTTCGATGAAGGCTTACGAAGCACTGTTCTGTGAAGGAATGGCTCGCGTTGACTCTTTTTTGATGGAAAATGGCGAAATAATGGTCAATGAAATCAATACCCTTCCTGGCTTCACAGCAATAAGTATGTATCCCAAGCTCTGGGAAGCATCCGGAAAATCCTATTCAGATCTTATAACGGAATTATTTGAGCTGGGTATAGAGAGGGGAGTGTAGCCCGACGGAGTTTTTGGAGAAAATTATTGATAGCGCTTAAAGCGTGCTTTTTTCCCTAAAAAAATAAAGAAGAATTGCACTGTCTAAACAAAGCGTCATCATCACCAAAAACACCACATCGAATCCAAACTGATTCACAATCAACCCTCCGGTAAAAGCGCCAATGGCGATGGTGAAGTAATTCATAGATTCCCAAGCTCCCCATTGAGCTCCGCTTCTTTTCTTATCAACATGAAGCGAATAGAGTTTGTCGAAAGCAGGGGAGTAAATAGCTTCTCCAGTTCCTATAATAATTTGAACAATAAATAAGAAAGAGACAGAGTCGACAAAAAGATACAAAAAGAACCCCAAGGCAATTAATAAGTACCCAAGAATTACAACCCAGGTGCTATCTTTTGTTTTATCAGACAGGCGTCCAAAAATTAAGCTAACAAAACCAGCGGAAAGAGCGAAGAGTCCGCCAGCGATACTAGCGTCCATTAAATCTCCCCCCACCTGCTCTACAAATAAGGCATAAATAGGACCAATCATGGCACCAGCAAGCAGAATAAGGCCATTGGTCATTAAAAGAACCTTGAGCGCTTTATTAAAGAGTTTCCTTTTCATGTTTTGTTTTTCTTCAGTTTATTTAAAAAAGAGTTATAAGAGCACCTGTTAGTCCAAAGGTAATCACTCGATAACCAAAGTGGATTAAATAAAGTTCAAAAGGTCGCTCCCCCCAAATCACATCGCTGAGCATAACAGATCCAACAAAACCAATTGCCAAAAGAAGTCCTGTTGCGAGGCCATGCATCCAATGGGTGATACTAAGCATATTAACGAAAAAAGCGACAAAGAAAGTGGTGATAATAGTATTAATAAAACCAACCGCCATAATGAGTTCTTTTTGAGTTTCCTGGGGAGCTTTGGGTTTTGCTAATTTCATCCACGATTTTCCAAAACAGGTTCCATACCAAAACGCACCGAACACAAAAGTAACAGCAGACAAAATAAGGACTGCCAACAAATGAACGCCTAAAAATTCCATTTTTCAGTTTTTATTGAATAAACATTTCAATTCTAAACCAAAAAACTAAAATCCGAAACATCAATATAAAAGCGGAATTACTTTTCCTCCTTACCATTAATGAAGACTTTTACGACGCGCTGAACCTGAAGCTTCATCGGTTCTCCTTTAACATTATAATCGTAAGTCGAAAGGTCTTGATCTCTATTGAATTGAGCCAAGGACTCTCGGATTTCTGAATTCTTTTCTCGAAGTTGATTTTTAAGTGTTAGCTCGTCGTTAGAAGCGGTTTCATAATCTTTGTCCTCCAAAAATTCATCTTCAATATTTCTTTTTTCCTCTTCAACTTGCTCATTTAAATCTTTTTTAGCCCGCTTCAGTTGAGTGAGTCTTTCAGAGCGAACTTTGTAATTTTTAAGAACCTCCTTCGCATTGGCCATCTTATCTTTCAATTCTGTCAGCTCAACTAAAAGGGTTTCAACTTTTTTAGGTTTTGGTTCGGGCATAGTATTTTGTTTTTTAAGAAAATAAGCTAAGTCAGATTAATGACTTACAGATTATTTTGCAAGATTTAATCCAAAAGTTTCATCATTTCAAAAATCCTATCACGAAATTCAGATTTTAGGCTGAGAAGTTTGGCTTCATTGAAATTTCTAAATAGAACTAGGTTATAATGAGTCAGCGTTGCCATCCCTCGGCCTCCAATTTGAGATCCAGCCTTTAAATCTAATTCAATATCAAGCTCAGATGCCTCAATAGATTTATGAAATAGATCTGCACGCTCTTTAGATGTTTTTTGCGATTCAGACGATGGCAAAACACCATAATACCCTCGTGATCTGGGTGGTGAGTATTTACATTTCCCAACGTAGAAGAAGGCTAAAATAAAATCCTTAATCACTTTTATTGATATCTCTTTTTCTTGTTCGGATGATGTAGAGTCTTCTAGGGAATTGAATGCTAGAATAACCTGGTTAGGGATGGAAAGAGGTGTTTCTGTCCTTCTTCCAAACGGAGCCCCCAAAAGATGTAAAAATCGTGAACGAAAGGCATCTATACATACACGTTTATTGGATGGGGCTACATGAATGGATTTGCCTAATAATTTTTCCACTAATTTTTTTAAATCATTATCTATTGATTTTAAATTGAGCTCTAAAGAAGATCCAGAATGTGCCTGGTTCCCCCCGTGCCCCCTCCAAAATCCACAACTACTAAACATGCTCATTAGTGGAAAAAGTCTATTTTGATAATCAAAATCTTCAACTTCATCATGAGCAAGGCGATCAGCAGGATTGGCGTTCAAGCTGTATCCTGATTTAGGGAATATCCCCATTTCATGAAGGCTGAGGATGGATACAATAGATGGTGGAAATCTATCACTTAATATCCATCTTTCAAATTTACTTTGAGTACTCTTATATTCCTTTGATTGTCTTGTTCTTGATAGGCCAAGTACACGAGTAGCATCCCCTGGAGTGTGAACATCACTCCTTTCCGAAATCAATCGCATTTCTATAAAATGATCAAGAACATGATGATTTTCATGAAAGCTCTGTTCAATATCTTGTGGAGAAATTCGAATATTTTTGAGGGTGGGCTTTTCCATAGATAAAATTAATAACACATTTAAAAAAATATGTCAATTTTACTGAAAACTATTGTGATGACCTGGTATTGAGCGTAGAGGGTGGTTAAGCCAGACCCCTTTTTGCCTCCTCATACTGTGTCAGTCGACTTGTATCGATTGGAACAATAAAGTGGATTTTTCTTTTATCAACTTGTGTCGTTTTTTTTGCATATTCCTCAAAGCGAATGGGTTTAGTTGTATCGAAACGATATGGATCCTGAACATACCAATTTCCATCAGTTTCACTTTTAAATCCAACGGCTCGATGACCAAATTTAGTACCACCACTCATTATAATGTCACACACAGTTTTTCCAGAATCATTCAGAAGTCTAACTTGTTCATCTGTTGATTGAGCGTCGATCATAGGGTAGTTAGAATAGTGTGCTTTCATGGTTTCATGGAAAACCTTTACACGATGTCCATCTCCCATGGCTACGATATCTTTTAATTCAATTTTTCCTGCTTCTACATTTGAGATTACAGATTCAATATCTGCATCCATGGTTTTTGCTTTAATTGAAACGAATTGGTATCCAGTTCTTTTTGGCTTGAGCATTTTTATAAAATTATTCGAAGCAGTCCCAGAACAAAGTGTTATTGTCCTCGGTTCACCATTTTTTTTGTATACAACATTACCTTGCTTGTCTCGCCAAAGACCATAAGACTTTTCCACAGACATCATCCCTCTGTCAGTATGGTCAAAGGTTTGTTGTGTAAAGTTAGATTGATCATTTTCCTCTCCTAGTCCCATGAGTCGATGAAGGGAGGCGAGACTCTCACTACTCATCTTTAAGGCTTGATCTTGATGATCATCAATCTCCGGAAGATCGGAGGGGGTCTCTGAAGAAACGTCAGCTTTGCTCTCTTTTTTTTCAAAAGATTTTTTATGCACAATGTTGCATTAATCTATAAATCGTTTCATTATACCATAAATTACAGTCAAGGTCTATAAAAATACCCCCCATTTAATATTTCCTTTGCAAGCTCAAAATAACTTAAGCCATCTCCTTAATCATTTTAATAAACTCATTTCCATATCGCTTTACTTTCAGCTCCCCAAAGCCATTGATATCAAGAAGTTGAGTGGTATTTTTGGGTAGATGATGAGCCAATTCAATAAGCGTTTTATCAGAAGCGATCACATAAGGGGGTACTCGGTATTTAGTGGCTAGTTTTTTTCGTAAAACTCGAAAGGATTCAAATAAACTCTCATTGTAAGATAGGTCGGACTTCACCTTGGTTTTGCGAGCCTTTTTCATTTTTACCTTAGTGGGTATTGCTTCCACTTCGGGTTCGTCCATTTTTAGATCAGTAACTTCCCCCGCATGCATGGAGTTCAAAAGCCCAAAGCCTTTCTCCAGCAAGCTTAAGGTGGGGTACATACCCGTTTCTCGCTTAATGTAATTATCGTCGACCAAATTAGCTAAAATTTGGCTCAAGGCATCTTTATCGTAATCCGTAACCGATCCGTAACTCTTCAATTCAGTATGACCGAGTTCTCGAATTTTTTTCTGGTTTCGACCGAGTAGTATGCTGATGATATGGCTTCCACCAAAGCGTCCGCCCGTTTCGTTGATGGCTTGGAGGATTTTTTGACTCACTTCGGCGGCGTTGAAATGATTCTCCTCTGTCTTCAGGCAAACATCACATCCTTCGCAATTAGCTTGTTCAAAATTTTCTCCAAAGTAATTCAGTAATTGTTTACGACGGCACTTTTTCAATTCGCAATAGCCCACCATTTGATTCAATTGCTCATAACGTTTTTCTTTCTGAAGAGGATCATCGATCTGCTCGATGAAATACTTTTGATTGAACTGATCGCCCGCTCCATAAAAAAGCACGCATTCACTTTCAAGTCCATCACGCCCCGCTCGTCCTGTTTCCTGAAAATAACCCTCAATGGTTTTGGGCAGGCTATAATGTACCACCAAACGAACATCGGGCTTGTCGATCCCCATGCCGAACGCAATAGTTGCCGTGATAATATCCACCTTGTCGTTAATAAAATCGCTTTGATTCTGAGTCCGCTCATCGGCCTGAAGGCCCGCGTGATAAGGACGCGCATTAAAGCCCAGATCACAAAGTTTTTCGGCAACCGAATCCGTTTCTTTTCTTGAAAAACAGTAAATGATTACGGACTCACCTTTAAATTTATTGACCCAACTCACCAGTTTACTAAAAGTATTAGCTTTGCGTTCCACGCGATAATTGAGATTGTGTCGATTGAAACTTGAGATAAAGCGTTTTACTTCCGGAATGCCAAGTTGTTCCACAATATCGTCCGCAACCTGCTCCGTGGCCGTGGCCGTTAGGGCAACAATGGGTAGGGATGAAAACTCTTTTTTAAGTAAATTCAGCGTGCGATAGTCGGCTCGAAAATCATGACCCCACTCCGAAATACAATGCGCTTCATCCACCGCAAAAAGTTTAATGGGTAATGATTTTAAAAACTCACGAAAGTGGGGGAGTGCAAAGCGTTCGGGCGCGCAATAGAGTAATTTTATTTCCCCCGCCCGTAATCGCCTTTCAATTCGTGCCGATTCCTCCGCAGTTAAAGTGCTATTTAAATAGGCTGCTGGAATTCCATTGCTCAAAGCGGCGTCCACTTGATCTTTCATTAAGGAAATTAAAGGGGATATTACCACCGTGATTCCCTGAAAAACCAACGCGGGCAGTTGATAACAAACCGATTTACCCCCTCCTGTGGGCATCAAAACCAAGGCATCCTCTCCATTGAGTATCTGCTGAATAATCTCGCGCTGAAGAGGGCGGAACTCAGAGTGTCCAAAGTAAGTTTTTAAGAGAGCTTGAAGGTCGGGCATTTAGTTTATTTAACAATTACAACTTTATTAGGTAAACATAATAATAGCATATAATCCATATCCATTTTTCTATTCCGAATACCGAAAACAGCTAACCTGGTGGTCATTCACCATTCCAATCGACTGCATAAAAGCATAGATGATTGTTGAGCCAACAAAGTTCATTCCGCGTTTTTTTAGATCTTTCGAAATAGCATCCGAAAGTTTTGTGCTCGCGGGGATGTCGGTGTGTTTTTTAAAGTTATTTTGAATCGGTTTATTTTTTACAAATCCCCAAATATAAGAATCGAACGATCCAAATTCCTTTTGAATATCCAGAAAAACTTTAGCATTGCGTGTGGCCGATCGAATTTTCAATTTATTGCGAATAATCCCTTCGTTTTTCAGAAGCTCCTGAAACTTTTTCTCGCCGTACTGCGCCACTTTTTTAACATCAAAATCATCAAAAGCCTTTTTATAATTCGGTCTTTTTTTAAGCACCGTTAACCACGAAAGCCCTGCTTGAGCCCCTTCTAAGATCAGCATCTCAAAAAGCATTCGATCGTCATGAGTGGGAACGCCCCACTCCTCATCGTGATACTTATTATATAACTCCCCAGCAGATTCAACCCACGCACATGTTTTTTTGTTCATGGGAGGATTATAGCATGTAAAAAAAGGGGGACAAAGAAGCTATTGACAAATATATTAAAAATAGTAAAATATAAAACTTATGCTCCTTTAAGTTTGATGCAGGATTGATTGCTAATTCCTGCATTCTCCGACCATTCGTCCTCTGTGACGTGAAGCCATGATCTTATGGCAAGGTTGGTTCTAATTGGATGGAAACCAGGGTGCGGCCCTGGGCCTGGGTGGCCTAAGTGTCACACACGTGTCACACACGTGTCACAAGTCTGTTGCACGGTGCAACACCCATGTTGCACGGTGCAACACTGTGTCAGTTTCTGACACGTCGTGTCAGTTTGTGACACGAATTTGTGTCACACATGTCACACACGTGTCACACACGTGTGACACACGTCGGGCACAGGTAGCCAGTTCCCATCTGAATGGACAAGAGCATGAGACCGGGGGGAGGCGCAAGCCTCCCCCCAAGTTCTAATAAATTATTTATATGAATACAGTCAACGAAAATAATCAATGGGAAGATCCGGAAGCATTAAAATCGATCATGAAAGATCGTGATTTGGTTCGGGAGCTTGCTCGATTTCTGCAATGTACTCAGAAGGATTTGGCAGAAGCGTTAAATTTACGTGCTACAGAAGAGGTAAAACTACAAGTTCCTGGGAACGGTCAGCACACAGAAAAATCATTTAGAAATGGATACAATCAGTTCTATGTATTGAAGTCTGATGGAAAAAATTTCAGACAAATCAATAATCCTGCACCAGTTCTAAAGGGTATTCAGCGAAATCTTCTGGAACGATTAAGGCAGGTGCCATATTCAATAGCGGTTACAGGTGGTGAGCCAAAAACAGGTATTCGAAAAAATGTAGAACCGCATGTCAGAAACAAATATACTCTGACGATGGATTTAAAAGATGCTTTTCCTAGTACTTCAGCTGACAGAGTGCATGCAAATTTGAGAAGTTACCTTGATAAGCAGCTTAGCATTTCCTTTCCGCAGTTGGCAGATGCCGATAGAGAAAGATTTAAAAAGGCGGTAATTGCCCTTTTGGTGAAAGATAATGAATTGCCTCAGGGTGCTCCTACAAGTACTCATTTGCTAAACCTAGTTCTCGCCAAAACTGATAGTGAAATTTTAAAATATCTTCACGGCGATGAGCCCAGTCTTCATTTACCTTCATATACAAGATACATTGATGATATTACGATAAGCTTCCGCGCCTTTCAGGCTTTTATAGCTCCATGGCGTGCCATTCGTGGAGTGAATGATCAGGTACGAGAGGTGCTAGGATCGGTCGAAGAAAAGGGGTATATGGGTGGTGATGGGATCGATTTGGCACTAAAAAGAATAGAGAGAGCGATTGGAAAAATAGCAGGGAATCCTGTAAATATTCACGATGAATCAGAGCGAGGTGAATTTCGCAAAAAAGTCAGCGAAGCCCGCAAGGCTTTGGTGGATCTAAAAAAACAATCTGAAGCACTGACAGAAAACGGCATATTTATGGCTTTGGATGAGCTCGTTGGGAGTCTTGATAGATCTGTTCAGCTTGAATTTTTGGACGGAATGGGTCAAATACGTGGAGGAGTAAGTAGAGTGGTTCGCTCAAATGGCTGGAAGGTAAAGGATTCTAAAACTAAGGTTTGGACCCCTAACAGTCCTACTCAGAGGGAGATAACCGGAGTGCAGATTGGCTCTGATGGAAGATTGGGAGTGCCAAGAAAAGGCATGACAAAATATTTGGATCTGGCTCAGAAATGTGCTGAATCACCGGAGTCACTTCCTAAAGAATTTAAGGACGAATCAGGAAACCCAGATCCGGAAGCAATTGCCAGAACGCTTCAGGGTGTGCGTGCGTTTATTGTTGATATTAAAGGAAATGTACCACAGCGTTTTGAAACTCATTATAAAAAAGCCCGCAGTCGGTTTTTTGAAGGATGGAAAATGTCAAAATCTGTTCATCCTGTAAGATGGGGAAGCGGATATTAAAAATATTGTATGTATCTGAATGAAAAACAAGTCGGTGATTATCGCCAGGTTATGATAGACCCGTTTCTTGAAAATGAAACAGGGAAGCTGGACGCCAAGTTATTTGATGGATATATCAAAAGGCTGATGAGCTTTGTATTCGGAGAGCTGGAAAAAAGGGGATTGGATATGGATTATGAAAGCAGCGTTGGAGAGCAAACTGGCAATATCGCGTCAATTAGAACAGCAAGGCAGGTTGGGACGATGGTGGCTCTGAGACTAGAGATGAGACAGACATTGGCAATGGAACAAAAATTAGTTGAATCTATTTTAAGTACTATTGATATCGAGGAATGTGATGATATGGAGGCAGCTTTTGTGGGGGCATTTTCAGTCTTGCTTCATGAGATCGGCCATCATATTGATTGGACAGAGTTGAGCGAAAAAGGTCAGTTTATATCCAACCTAGATCAAGATAGTGTTTCTTCAAGTAGTGCAAAGGAAGTGATGTGTGACAAAATTGGTTTTCTTTTATCGAAAGTGATTCCAACCAGGGATAACAAAATAGATAGAGAAAGAATTTACATGCAATCAAAATTAGGTCTTTTAGTGGGATATTTAGTCCGATTACGCAAAGGTCTTTATGAGGGGTATGATGAAAACGTTACTGCAAATTTAATTCGGTTTTTGGTTGATTTTGAAAAAGGGTTAAAGCTGAAGGCCATTGGTGAAGAAACCAGAAATTCTATCAATCGAGCAATGGGGGATTTAAACTTATTGATAAATGATTTTAGGACAAGGGCTGGGTATACAGATGACCAGACAATGAAACTCTACTTAGGAATGAAGCGGGTGAATCGTAGTATTGACGCTGGGGATGTAAATTCCATTTTTAACCCAGACGATGAGGGTGACTATGATGAGGCTGACGAAGACGGTGAAGAGTGTTTTTCAGGTCAATCTGACCAGATTGCGGTTTAAGTAATTTATTTAACAAAGAAGGCCCCCTGAGTTGAGTAGGAGGCTTCTATTTGGAGTTCATTTATAGTAGAAAAATACTAGGCTACAAATCCGAAATAACCGAATAGCAGACCAAGGGCGATAACGCCAAGACCCCAGGAAGGTTTTACGTTTTTATAAATTCCCTTGAGGGATAAAAGCGCTTGAGGAGCTGTAATAAAAAGAAACCCCTTAATCAGCGCGGCCCACGCAATGATGGTAATAAGCACCGTCCAGTCTTTCACCCAAATATTGTGAGCGTTCACAAGAAGCGCTCCAAGAATAAGTAAAAGCATACCAAGTACAAGGCTTAGACCCTGTGAATCTTCGAGGCTCTTCATCATCTTACCAATATTAACTTTTCCACTAAATATACCTATTCCGTAAGCAATATAGAAAAGAGCCAAAATTTTGGCAACGAGTATTGAAAGTTCCATGTTTATTTTTTGTTATTAAATATTTATTTTATTATATCATAAATCAAAAAAATGGCTCACAGAAGCCATTTAATATGCTGGAACTCCTTATGGGAACTTATAGCAGAAAAAATGTAATTGAATGGCGGAACGGACGGGACAGTTTTA
>CBDUQS010000017.1:0-25137 GCA_965369815.1 uncultured bacterium
TGAAGTAATTCTTTGCCAAGGAGAAAGATTGACCATCGACAGCAATGCTATGATTCGCATTGTGTTTTTAATCGCCGAAAGAAGAAGGGACGCCAAGTCCTGTCTATCGGTGGCGTCGTCGAATGTATAAAATTCCAATCAAGCCAGTGAGTAGCATGGCGAAGCTGAACAGTTGTCCAAGCGTGAAATAGGTAAAAATAAAACCGATCTGTTCATCGGGCGCACGCCAAAACTCAATAATCGTTCTAAATAATCCGTAGAAGAAGAGATAGCTGAAAAGTAGAATCCCTTTTTTTGGTTTTTTTGTGAAAATAAAAAGTAGTACTCCAAAGAGTAAAAAAGAAGCAAAGGACTGAAAAAGTTGAGAAGGATACCGAAGAATCCCGTCACCAAAATCGACTCCCATCCATTCAAAATTAGAGTTGTTAACAGGTCGTCCCACCAACTCCCGATTCACAAAGTTGGCCAGTCGCGTAAAAGTCAGCGCCAATGCCCCCGGAATCACCGTAATATCCGCCAGGTCAAAGAATTTGATTTTATGCTTTTTGCAAAAAAACCACCCCACAATCATCGAGATGATCATTCCGCCGTGAAATGACATGCCCCCCTCCCAAACAGCGAAAATTTTAGCAGGATTTTGAATAAAATAAGGCAGATTGTAAAAAAGCACGTATCCCAGTCGTCCGCCGACGATCACCCCAAGCAAAAATACCCAAAAGGCCAAATCAAAAATCTGATCGGTGCTTTTGAATACTTTTCGTTTTTTATTGAGCCAGTTTAAAATCCAAATGCCCACTAGTAATCCAACGCCATAGCTAATGCCGTACCAGTGAACTGCCAAGGGACCAATTTTGAAAGCAATAGGATCTAACATAGTTTAATTTTATCACCTTTTGTAATCTCCGCCACCATATTGTCATCCTGAGTCTCCTTTTGTCATTTCGACCAACGTGGAGAAATCCCTATCCAAAATTCCAACATGAATGATGCTTAGAAAAGAGATTTCTCGGCAGGCTCGAAATGACAAAAGGAGGACTTCCATCGATGTGGGTATGACAACGGGGTGATAAGACTTTAAAATCCCATCATCTTATAATACAATCGGAATATGAAAATTCTCGGAATCGAAACATCGTGCGATGAGACGGCGGCGGCGGTTGTAGAAAATGGAACAAAAGTTTTAAGTAATATCATTGCTTCATCCGTCGATCTGCATGCTAAAACGGGCGGAGTGGTACCCGAAGTAGCGGCCCGCGAACACATTCGTCAGATTTCACCCGTGGTCGATCAGGCGCTCAAGGAAGCATCGGTTGGATGGTCCGACATCGACGCCATTGCAGTTACACATGCACCGGGCCTTATGTCATCACTTTTGGTGGGGGTGAACACGGCTCAGTCACTCGCTTACATCCACAAAAAACCCCTCATTCCAGTTCATCACATTGCAGGGCATATTTACTCTAATTTCTTAGATCGCGAACTTTCAAACGTCCAATTTCCAATCCTCATCCTAACGGTATCTGGCGGACACAACGAGCTAGTCTTGATAAAAGATCATTATGAATTTGAGGTAATCGGGGAAACGCTCGACGACGCCGCGGGCGAAGCGTTCGATAAGGTCGCTCGGATGCTCGATATTGGATTCCCAGGGGGGCCAATTATCAGCAAGCTGGCAGAAAAAGGAAACCCGAGTGCTTTTGATTTTCCACGAGCTCGATTGAATAAAGACAACCAATATAATTTCTCATTTTCAGGCTTGAAAACCGCCGTAAAACAAGAAATTCATCGTCATGAGAAGTTGACGGACACTATAATCGCCGACATATCCGCCAGTTTTCAAATGGCCGTTGTCGATGTGTTATCCGAAAAACTCATTAAAGCCGCCGACGATTTTGACGTAAAAGAAATTCATTTGGCGGGTGGAGTGTCCGCCAACCGATTACTTCGAAAAATGACTGCTGAGAGAATTGATCAATACATCAAATTATTTTACCCAGAAAATCTCATTTACTGTACCGATAACGCCGCCATGATCGCAGGAGCTGCTTATTTTTCAAACCAAAAAAATCCAGCAAAAGCCGATCAGTGGAAACGGGTTGAGGTTCATTCGCAATTGCCGATTTAAGTGGATATTTCACACTCGCACTTACAGTGAACACTTGCTATAATAAAGCTCGATTATTCATAGAGCCATGAAACAAACGGATTATCTCATCATCGGTGCTGGTATTGCAGGTCTTACAGCGGCTTATCATTTAAAAGATCTGGGTAAAGTGACGATTCTTACTAAGGGAAAGTTAAAACAAGCCAATAGTTATTGGGCTCAGGGGGGGATTGCTGCTGTTTTAACCAAAGAGGATCGGTTTGTTAAGCATATCGACGATACTTTGGCAGCGGGCGCAAATCATGGAGATCGAGATGCCATTCGTCATTTGGTGGAAGGCGCTCCTAAAGCGATTCGTTTTTTGGAATCTATTGGTGTTAAATTTAAAAAAGAACCTGGGTTAGAAGGGGGGCACAGCGAAGCTCGCGTATGGCGAACCAGCGATTTTACAGGGCAAGACGTTCTTAATCATTTAATCAAAGCGGTTCAATCTCCCAAAACAGGAACTCCGTTTGGCGGAAAGGTGAAAAATATTGAAGTATTAGAAAATACAGACGCAGTCGAATTGATAACAGAAGGTGGGCGATGTATGGGGGCTTTTGTGCGCGAAGGAAACAGTGAAACGCTAGAGCCTTTTTTGGCAAAACACACCATTTTAGCGACAGGGGGGCTTGGACAATTGTTCGAGAAAACCAGCAATCCACGAGCGGCGGGTGGAGACGGTTTAGCGATGGCGGCCAATGTAGGATTGGAGTTAGAAGATCTCGAGTTTGTTCAGTTTCATCCCACAGCACTCAATAAATACGACGAAGGGCGCTACTTCCTTCTTTCCGAAACACTACGCGGTTTTGGAGCGAAAGTTCTCAATTCAAAAAAGGAATCCTTTTTAAATCAATTTGATCCCCGCGGAGAGCTCGCTCCTCGCGACATTGTAACCCGTGCGATTTTCTTTGAAATGATGAACGGGCCGGCTTACTTGGATATGCATCATCTCTTTGCCAAGGAGGTTAAAAATCGATTCCCCAACATCACGAAGCGATTAAAAAATTACGGGTTAGATTTAACCAAAGATCTCATTCCAATCACTCCAGTTGCCCATTTTTCATGCGGAGGAATCCCCGTGGATCAATACGGGAATACAAAATTACCGGGGCTATTAGCCGTTGGAGAGGTGGCCTGTAGTGGTGTCCATGGAGCCAACCGATTAGCAAGCAATGCACTTTTGGAAGGACTGGTATTTGGTGAAGCAATCGCAAAAGGTTTGGAAAAGAAAAAAGAAGCAGGAGAAGAAATCGAGCTTGATGAGAAAATGGAAATAGAAACTCCAAAAATTTTTATGGAATCCATGGAGCAAGTGCGCGCTTATGCGAAACGAATAAGTCAGATTATGTGGGAGAGAGTCGGAATCGTCCGTCGTCCAGATGGGCTGGAAAAAGCACTTAAAGAAATCACCGAAATTCCCGCACGCGATTATCGCATTCAACATCGACAAATCGTATGCTATAAAATGATACAGGCAGCCATTCAACGTCCATCGAGTTTAGGGTGTCATTATATATCTTCTGAAATGCCTTAGTTTATGTTTCAGCTTAAATCCATCATCGTATTTTTAATTGCGATTATTCCCGCGATATTTTGGCTGTATATTTTCTTAAAACAGCATCACGAAAATAAGTGGTTGGTCGTGTTCACTTTTCTTGGGGGAATGGTAGCTGCAAAGCTTATTTTGGTCTATCAGGGGTATTGGGATCAAACGGTTAATTTGGTTTTCTTTAAGGTGGACCCAGTTGATTTTAAAAACAATATCGAAAATTTGTTTATCAATAGTCCGATAATGGCCTTGTTTTTGAGTTTCGTTGGAGTGGGAGTGATCGAAGAATATCTCAAGTTTAGGGTTATGAAATTAATCAATTATAACTTCTTTAAATCGATTGATGATGTGATTGAATTGGCAATCGTCAGTGCACTTGGTTTTGCCTTTTTTGAAAACGTAATTTATTTCAGTCGTCATTGGGGTGAATTATCTACAGGAAGTTTCTTTATATTCGCCACGATGCGAGTGACCATTGTTACGATGGTACACGTCCTTTGCTCAGGGTTGCTTGGTTATTACTACGGAATGGCCTTCTTCTCATCTCCGATGCTTAAGATACAGCACATGAAACGTAAACAGCATCCCGTTCTGCAATTTTTCAAAAAAGTACTCCATCTTAAAAAATCCCATGTGTATCACGATGAAATGATTGTCATTGGATTAGTACTTTCAATGGTGATTCATGGACTATACGATTTCTTTCTCACTATCAATTTAACAGTAATCGGCATTCCTTTGGTGTTTCCAATTATGTTCCTTTATTTCTTCGGAGGTTTCTGGCTACTCAATAAGCTAATTCAAAGAAAGGAGGACCATTTAAAGCTTGGATTGGTAGGAACTCGTGTGATGCCAAAGGAAGATTTTGCGAATCTACTGGAGGAAATTGGAACAATCAAAGAGAAGATGAGAGAGGGGAATCGAAAAGATGAAATTTTAAATCAAGAACAACAATAATTATCCAAATTGCCTTCAGTTCATCCCTCCTGCGTCGGGATTAACGCTATCAAATGGCTAGCAATTTGAAGGCCATCTGATAGCAATTTGATAGATATGTGAATATGAAAAAAGATTTTAGTAAATTAGATATCGACGAGCAGATCAAATTGATCAATAAGGCTCTCGAAGCAGATGTAATCCCGCTCCTTTCATCTCACGGAGGTGGCTTGGAGATTCTAGATATTCAGGAAAAAGAAGTATATGTACGTTATTACGGTGCTTGTCACGGCTGTCCGTTGGCGAGCGGAGGAACATTAGAATTCATTGAATACACCCTGCAAAGTCAGATTGACGAAGAGATTCGAGTGGTACCAGCATGATCTCAGATCCGATATCTCAGATCTCAGATTTAGATATTAGTTCTGAGCTCTGAAATCAGAGATAATGTTCTTTTTATCTAATTTCGAATTTCGTGCTTCGAGTTTCGAATTTACGAGCGAAGCGAGTTCATCATCTCCACCTTCTTCTCAATCAATTCATGTGTACCAATATCTTTCCGATAAAAAATAGGCCCTTCCACCGATTCCACCCCTTGTTGTGCCAAGCTCTCCGCTTCCTCAATCGTGTCCGCAATACCCACAAAAGCCAAGGCACGTGATCCAAGAAGTACTAGTTCACCACCCACTTCATCCACAGAAGCATAAAAAACTTTCAATCCTTCGGGTAATTCACCAATTTTAATTCGCTCACCTTTTACGGGATTTGTAGGGTAGCCTTCCGGTACAGCATATTTACACACCGTCGCTTTTTTTGAGAATCGGATATCCAATTCATCCAAATTTCCTTTAATAATCGCTTGGCAAATATCCACAAAATCCGTCTCAAGTAATGGCATAGCGTTTTCAGCCTCTGGGTCGCCAAGACGACAATTATATTCAATAAGTTTTACCCCATTTTTAGTGGCGATAAAACCGCCATACATAACTCCTTTGTAGGGCTCACCTAGCTCTGCCTTCATGGCTTTGGCAGTTTGAACGGTGATTTCATGAGCTTCGTCTAAATCTGATTCTTTTAGAAAGGGGAGGTTACCAGGGTAGCTATAAGTTCCCATTCCACCGGTATTCGGGCCAGTGTCGCCTTCAAAGGCTCGTTTGTGATCCTGAATAGGGGGCATGTCGATTATATGCTCTCCGTCCACAAAGCTCATTAAGCTGAATTCTTGCCCAATCAATTTCTCTTCAATCACAACCTTCCCATGTTTTGTTAAAAATTTTTGAGCCTCCAAAACGCCATCCTCGATTGTTTCAAAATGATCTCCCATCACCATCACTCCTTTTCCGCCAGCAAGTCCATCTGCTTTCACTACAATTTCACCCAATTCCGAAGCAAATTCCATCATTCCATCAGTACTTTCAAATACTTTAAATTGAGGGCCTCCAGGAACATTGTGTTTTGCCAGAAGGTTCCGCGTAAAAGATTTTGAACTTTCTAGTTGAGAACTTTTTTTAGTAGGGGAGGCACTAGGAATTCCAATTAAAGCGAGGATATCTACCACTCCGTCAGCCATGGGATTTTCGGGGCCGACAACGGCAAAGTCTGGCTTAGTTTTTGCGGCAAAGTCCTGAATTGCTTTCATGTCCGAAAGGTCACCCACATGGTAAATAGATGCGAGATCTCGAATGCCCGGATTCATAGCACTGGCAAAAACCAGTAGCTCATTACATTTCGGAGATTTTTTAAAGGCTTCAGCCATCGCATGTTCACGAGCCCCATTGCCGATCAAAAGAATTTTCATAGTAAAAAGTAGTAACAAAACAACGTAGTAAAGATATAACAAAAACACATGAACGACAAAGTCATTTCATTATTATCTTTTAGCTTCTTAGTCCACTATGAAATTATGGACCTTCCGGCAACTGATAGTCGGTTTTAACTTTTTTGACGAGGTTACTAAGATTCTCAACTTCTTTTTCATTCAAATCAGAAAAAGCCTTATGACAATGGTAATCCATATATTTCTCCATTTCTTTTTCCGCTTCAATACCTGCAGGGGTGAGCTTAATAAGCTTACAGCGAGGATCTTTGTGCTTTTCCTTACTAATAACCCCCTGTTTTTCCATCTTACTAATCGTTGAAGACATCCAGGAGTGCTTGGTGTCGAAAAGATCACTCAATTCGCGAATGGTTTTTGGGCCAACCTTTAAGTTAAGCATAATCAAATTTTTCATAATTCGGCTACTATCCAAATGTTTACATAGTTTAATAATCCGACGGCTTACCAGATAGAGATTCATCATCGCTATTTTAGGATTCGTATTAGTCATAATAAATATTTGCTTATTAAGCTGATGAAATTTAATTAAGGGGCAACAAAACAAAACCTCTTTCAGAGGCTTTAAATAAAACAATGTTGGAAAGTAATGGCTTCTTTCACCGAATCAAGCTCTTTATGTTAATTTAAATTATATATATATTTTCATTTTTATTCAAATTTTCTTTTTTTTGCATAACGAGTCAAAAGAATCGCTTCCTGTTTTTTCTTGGGGAGCTTCTGAATATAATTTTCAAAAAAATCAACCACCATCGGATTCAAATGAGCCTTTCGAAGTTTCATTTTATCGTCGATTTTATAAAGAGTGCTAATGCGTTTGGCGATAATTTTTTCGGTGGAAGGAAGCGGCTGTCCGCCACCCCCAATACATCCACCAGGGCAGGCCATCATTTCAATATAATGGTATTTCTTCGGGTGTTTTTTAATTATATCCATCACTTTGTGAGAATTTTTAGCCATGGCGACCACCGCCACACGAATTGTTTTATTCCCCATTTTTATCGAAGCTTCTTTAATCCCTTCCATCCCACGAACGGCTTTGAATTCAGGTTTTTTCAGCTCTTTGCCGGTTAAAAAGAAATAAGCACTTCGAAGGGCAGATTCCATCACTCCACCAGAGGCTCCATAAATCGCGGCGGCGCCTGAATAGGTTCCTGGTAAATCCACTTTCCCTTTTTTAAGCTTCGGCAAATTGATTTTATGTTTTTTAAGAAGCGCACCGGTTTCGCGCGTCGTAAGAACATGGTCTACAGGATTCATTCCATCTATTTTGAATTTACTAAAGCCTGCTTCATATTTTTTAGAAGTGCAGGGCATAAAAGAAACGATCACAATTTTTTTTGGATCCACTCCCGCCTTTTTGGCCCACCAGGTTTTGTAAGCACCTCCGGAATGAATCTGAGGAGAGCGTGCTTGTGTCAGGTGATTGAGCATATCAGGATGATAGAATTCAGCGGTTTTTACCCAGCCTGGGCAACAAGAGGTGATCATCGGTAAGTCCTCATTTTTTTTGATTCGCTCCACTAGCTCCATGGCTTCCACATAGGTGGTAATGTCTGCCCCCATATTCACATCAAACACATAATCAAAGCCCAGTTTTTTAAGGGCGGTATACATTTGTTTTTCCATATTGGTGCCCGGAGCCAATCCAAACTCTTCACCAATGCTCGCACGAACGGAAGGGGCCATTTGGGCGATGAGAATCTTCCCTTTTTTGTTTTTCAGAAGTTTTTCAACCGGTTCCAAATGACTTTGCTCTCGTACTGCGTTGACGGGGCAGTGAACGGTACACTGTCCACAGTACACGCAGTCCACATTTGGGTCGCAATTGTAAGCCAGGTGAGTTTTACTTCCTTTTCCTTCTAGTTTCAAAAAACCAATACCAATTTTTTCGCACATCTCCACACATTTATTACAAGAAATACAGGCTTGTGGATCGAACTCTGCTGCCGTTCCCATTTTATGAATGGGGGCACTGATTTTATCACGTTTATATTTACTACCTGAAATTTTGAATTTCCGCATCAATCGATCTGTCTTGCAAAAATAACCTTTCTGGCATCGGGGGCAAAATTTCTGATGATCGGCCAAAAGCAGTTCTAAATTTTCATCCCTCAATTTGCGAACGGTGGGGGAATTGGTGAGTACTTTCATTCCATCCTCCGCTTTTAAATCACAAGAAGTACAAACCTTTCCATTCGGCTTCACCTCCACCAAGCAGGTTCGGCAATGCACATCTAATTTTAAATCTTCATGGTAGCAAAAATGAGGAATCTCAATGTTATTATCGATCGCGATTTGCAAAATACTTGCGCCCTCATCACATTTTATTTTCTTCCCGTCGATTTCAATTTGGATTTTTTTCATCGTAAAGTCAGTTATTCTGAAGGCGATATTTGCCAATGTCGCTTTCAGATTTTTAGGATATTTTTCCGATAACTCTTCACTGGAATCACAATCGATTTCCCCAGCGCACAAAAAGAGGTTTTCCCCATCACATTCACAATTTCCATAATCTTCTTCCAGGGAATTCGCTGTTTATTTTTTTTCACTAACTGCCATAGTTGATAAGAGCCTTCCCGGCAGGGGGTGCATTTTCCACAGCTTTCCTCCGCATAAAATTTAAACCAATGAAGTAGAAGAGTCCGCGGCTTCATCGATGTTTTATAAATCTGAAGGGATCCAGCGCCCGTCATTCGTTGTGTTTTGATTTGCTTTTGATTCAACACAAGCCCACTCGCTCCACCGCCAATTTGAACAAAAAAATCAAACTTAGGTAGATTTTTAGTCGCTTCCAAAATTTGTTCAATCGTAAAATTATCGGGCAAATAATAAACTCCTGGTTTTTTCAGTTTTCCCGAAAGGCAATAAAAACGCTTGGGCTCAAACTGGTTATCGTGAACTTGGGCAACATTAAATAGGGTTTCCACATTGTGAATCAAAGTCGGTTTTCCAAAAAGTCCAGAATCTCCTGGATATGGCGGCTTGAGTCGAGGTTCGATTCGCTTTCCCTCAATGGCGTTCATAAGGGCAGTTTCTTCCCCACCAATATAACTTGGCTTTTCTTCGTAAATTTTAAACACATATCCCTTTTTCTCATATTTTTTCAAGATCGGATTCAGCTTCAATATCGTTTTTCGGCAGTAGTCTTTATTGAAATTAAAATAGGCTTCCTTGGTTTTTAAAAAGTCCATCGCCAAAACCATTCCCTTGATCACTTGTTCCGGATGTTTTTTTAAAATGTGGAGATCTTTAAAGACTCCCAACTCACCCTCACTAGCATTGCAGATTACATACTTTGGTTTCCCTTTTGCTTTTTTAGTCGCCTCCCATTTAATAGCCGTCGGAAAACCAGCACCTCCACGGCCCACCAATTTTGCTTTTTTGATTTTTTCAATAAGTTTTTGCTGCATGTTTAGCTAAGGATATCACCAAAGCACTTGTTTTAAAACTTTAAAGAAGCGTCATCTGATCTTCATTTTCGGGTGTTTCACAGGCATTTCGCTGTTGTTCGACGCGATCCAAAACTTCTTCAGTGATATTTCCGGCAGGGTATTTTCCACCCATACAAGCCCAGCAAAAACTCTTAATTTTCGGATTTCCAATATGGGCCGCCTTTTCAAGATCTTTATATTCTTGGTAATAAAGCTTATCGACATTGACCATCTTAGCAATGCCTTCGCAATCCATTTGATTAGCGATAAGATCTTTGCGAGTCGGCATATCAATCCCATAAACACATGGATTAATTAGCGGTGGAGCAGCAGAAGCAAAATAAACCTTGTTAGCACCGGATTCGCGCACCATTTCTACAATTTGCTTTGAGGTATTTCCACGAACGATACTATCATCTACCAAAAGGACATTTTTATTGCGGAATTCAAGTTTAATTGGGTTGAGTTTATATCGAATAGATTTTTTTCGAGTTGCTTGATCTGGCATAATAAAGGTTCGTCCAATATAACGATTCTTCATAAATCCTTCGCGGTATTTAACATTCAAATCAGAAGCGAGCGTGATGGCGATATGGCGAGAAGTGTCAGGAATAGGAACAACCACATCAATATCTAAATTATCTTTCTTAATTTGCTTGGCTAAATACTGCCCCATACGAAGGCGGGTTTTATAAACGCTAATTCCATCAATCATACTGTCGGGCCGTGCCAAGTAAACATGCTCAAAAATACACGGCTGTAGTTTGCTTTTAGCACATTGTTTTGAATGAAACTGCTGATGCTTATCAATATAAACCGCTTCACCTGCATTCACGTCTCTTAAAATATCGAATCCAAGGGTTTGAAGAGCAACACTTTCGGAAGAAATAGCATATTCATTTTTTTCTCCGTTCTTTCGAATACCAATAGTGAGCGGGCGGATTCCATTAGGGTCACGAAAAGCTAAAATCCCATGATTCACAATAAGAGCAATCACCGCATATCCTCCCTCTACACGCTTAAAAACACGTTTCATCACTTTAAAAATCTTTTCGGGATTCAGTTCAGAAATTTTATTTTTCCCCTCAATTCCTAATTCAAAAGCCAAAATATTCAAAATCACTTCAGAATCAGAAGTGGTATTTAGATGTCGTAAATTATTTTCCTGAAGCTCTTTTTTGAGCTGATCATAATTGGTTAAATTTCCATTGTGGGCTAACGCAATTCCAAAAGGAGCATTCACATAAAAAGGCTGAGCCTCTTCTGCGCTGGAACAGCCGGCAGTAGGATAGCGGACATGCCCGATTCCCATATTCCCTTTAAGACGAAGCATGTTTTTAGTACGAAAAACGTCACGCACCAATCCATTCCCTTTTTTTAGGTGAATCTGATTTCCATCAAAGGTGGCAATTCCAGCGGCGTCTTGTCCGCGGTGCTGAATGACAACCAATCCATCATAAAGATCTTGTACAACGCGTTGATTTTGAATGGTGCCGAGAATTCCACACATAATATTTTTTTGTAAAAAATTAATTTCGTATTTTACATTTCGTATTTTGCAATCAAATTTTACATTTTTGCATTGAATGATTGTTTAGATTCAATTGACTGATTGTAAAAATGAATAAATAAAATGCAAATTCTAAAATGCAAAATGCTAATTGCTCTGCTGTCGCTTCGCAGCATGAACCGTATTTAAAATAAGTGCGGCCACGGTCATTGGGCCAACGCCACCAGGAACAGGGGAGATAAAGCTCGCTTTTTTAGAAACATTCTCAAAATCCACATCACCACATAATTTTCCTTCATCCGTTCGATTGATTCCAACATCCACAATCACGACACCTTCCTTCACCATATCGTCGGTGATCAATCCGGCTTTTCCAACTGCAACAATTAAAATATCCGCACGCTTGGTGTGACTGGCGAGATCTTTAGTATGGATGTGACAAGTGGTTACCGTCGCATTTCGATTCAGCAACATGGCACTAACGGGTTTTCCAACGTGATTACTATGACCTACTACTACCACCTCTTGTCCGCGAATCGGAATATCATAATGATCCAATAGCTTAATGATTCCAGAAGGAGTGGCTGGAGGAAGATCCTCGAATTCCGGGCTTAAAAACATTTTTCCTAAATTATAAGCATGGAATCCATCCACATCTTTTTTGGGATCAATCGCTCGAATCACTTCGGGAACATAAATAGCTTCCGGAAGTGGAAGTTGGACAATAAGTCCATTAACCGATTCATCTTCATTCAATTTTTGAATTTCCTCGAGTAACTGATCTTGAGTGAATGTATCGGGGAATCGAAGCTCTCGATATTCAACGCCCGCTCGCTCACAAGCACTTTTTTTGTTTCGAACATACGTTAAAGAGGCTGGATTTTCACCGACTAAAATCACAGCAAGGGTTGGAGAGAATTTTCCCGCTTCGTCTTTCGCTGAATCAATCAGCTGCTGAGACAATGCTTTTCCATCCAGAATTTCCATAAGGGAGGGGAAAATAAAAAACTGAAGGCGAGGATTATAATCTTCGCATTTGTTAGGGCGAAGTCATTATAGCGAAGGAGCTGGACAATGACAATGATTTTCATTTTGGATTTTGTATTTCGCATTTTGCAATCAAATTTCTATTTCTGAATTTAAAAATTTAAAAATTGAATGCAGACTCCAGAATGCAAAATACTAATTATTATTTTGCTCCTCAAGTTGCTTCAAAATATCCATCATTTCCCCGTAATCCGAACAGCGGAAGTTGCAGCCCAAGGTTCCAACTGGGAATTCCCATCGTCCAATGCAATCGGGGAAGCCAGGACGAGGTCCAATCGAAATTTCATTTTTCAAATTGTAATCACAGCATTCATTGGGGTTGTTATGACTACTACATTCCTCACTAACAAAGTCGCGGTATCCCAATGGGTTTTCCTGATTGTAATAACCTTCCAACTCTTCTTCGCTCAAACACTCATATTGGCAAGATCGAACATTGTTATCAAATTTCCAATCCCCAATACATCCGGGGGTAGAAGTGTAATAGTTTTCGCTCGCACAGCAGGTATCACGTTCTCCTTGAGTTCCTGTGTTGCAAGGGTGAAAGCAGTGGTAAAAGCAAAGACGAGTGTGGTAGTTAAATAGCCAGTAGCCACCATAGCCACACTCAGGTACGGCAGTATCTTCGTTGGTTTGCTGACAGCATTCGTTTCGATATTCTTGTTTTAATTGAATGGTGCATTGCTCCGGTGTGTAACCAACAGGGTCTTCTTCAAAAACAGGAGGTTCTGGCTCAGGGTCAATTGGAACGATAGGGGGTGGAACCGGATTGGGTTCCACAGGAGGGTCGACTGGAGGTGAGGGATTGACGGGGGGTGGAACGGGATTGGGTTCAGTGGGGTCTCTGGGGTCTGGATTATCAGAAGGAGGAGTTGGATCTCCAGATGGATTAGAAGGAGAAGATGATCCTCCGCCTTGATCTTGTGGGGGGGTATTGAAAGAAATTGTATCCTCATCAAGAGTGATTGATTGATAAGGACTTCCTCCACCAAGTCTTATGAAATCAGAATTCGATTCTTCTGCCTCATTTTTATGAGGAATATCCACCAAGAGCCCTTCAGGAACTCGGATGACTCCGCTCACTCCACTCCAATCATCGGGAACGCTGAATTCAGTGTTGTTTCCGACTTTAAAAAATTTAATTTTATCAAGTTCTTTCTCAGGCCCATTTAAGTCGATCGTAATAGTGTTGGTCCGAGAGGGAATAATTCGTATATTGGATTGTCCTATGTTGCTCACTTTTAAAACACCTCCCTGAGCTTCTACACTCCGATTTGCCCGACTTTCTTCTTTGGGTTTTAAGACCAAAAAAAGGCTCAGAATCAAAACAGCTGAAACGCCCGCGATGATGATGATTTTTTTATTCATTTTGAGTCAATTTTTCAGTGATTTTATTGTACTCTTTTCTGATCGTTAATCAATTGCTTTGAAATTTGTATAATTTTATACGAATAATGCATTGAGTTTCTAAGGCAAATGTGTTATAATTTAATGATTTAAATCAAAAATAAATATTCAAATGAATTCTCAATTTACAAAAATTTTAGACCTAGCAGTGGAACGCAATGCGTCGGATATCCACTTCCAGACTGGCAAAAAGCCAGTGTTAAGAGTTTCAGGAAAACTCTACATCGTAGAAGATTCTGAAATATTCCAGTTAGCTGAGGGAACGCCTGAATTTAAGCAGTACGTGAATGAAAAACAATACGAGTATTACATGAAGCATGGTAATGCGGATTTTGCTTTCGGATACAGTGACGACTACCGATTCCGAGGAAATGTGTATCGTCAACAGGGAGGGATTTCAATGAGCTTGCGTTTGATTCGAAATCGATTGATTAGTTTCGATCAGCTCGGGCTTCCACCTATTTTTCAGGACATTGCGGAGAACTACCGTCAGGGATTTTTCTTGATAGTAGGACCAACAGGGCATGGAAAATCCACTAGTTTGGCGGCGATTTTAAATCACATCAACAAAACAAAAGAATCTCATATCGTTACGATTGAGGACCCAATCGAATACATTATGAAGAATGAAAAATCGGTTGTTGAACAGCGAGAGGTGGGCGTTCATGCTTCTTCTTTTTCAAACGCGCTTCGAGCGAGCATGCGTCAGGATCCAGATGTGATCATGATCGGGGAAATGCGTGACCATGAAACGATTCAAGCAGCCTTAACATTGGCGGAAACGGGTCATCTAGTATTCTCGACACTACACACAAATAACTCAGTTCAAACCATCGATCGTATCATCGACGTTTTCCCAGAAGAAAAGCAAAAACAAATCAGAACCCAATTGGCGAGCACTTTAAGTGGCGTTGTCTCTCAGCGTTTGGTGCCAGGAGTTGACGGTGAGCTTTTGTTTGCCTACGAAGAAATGATGGTGAATGATGCGATTCGAAATATTATCCGTAGCGAAAAAAGTGAGCAAATTTATAATGCCCTTCAGGGAGATGAAAGTAGTGGGGTAACACGATTGGAACAAAGCTTAGTAAACCTTGTAAAAGAAAACAAGATCACAAAAGAAGTGGCACAAAGTTATTCGACCAACCGAGAATTGATCGACGTATTCATGGAATATTAAATCTAAAACTTAAAAAGCTAACTGTTTAAAAAGTTAAAAAATTATGGAAACATTAAACACAGATCAAAAGCAGAAAAACATTCTTATTGTGGACAGCGATAAAGAGCTGGTACACGACTTGAAAGATTATGCAGATCATCACGATCTTAAGGCGAAAAATGGCCTTAACTTTGTATTTGCCGCTTCAAGCAAGGAGGCATTGAAAAAAATAGTGGAGCAAAAAATTGATTTGATTATTTTGGAGGTCATTTTACCAGTCGTAAATGGTTATTATCTGCTCAATGCGCTGAAAAAAGAAAATACAAAAGTTCCTGTCATTGTTTATACCAGGTTGAAGGGCCCTCAGGATTTGGCGAAATTAGCCTCTTACGATGTGGATAACATTTTTTTAAAGCAGCTGATGAAAATGGAGGATTTGGCTCAGATGATTATCGCTCATGAAAGTGGGGATAAGGCTGAGTTGGATAAAGTACTTCTTGAGCTGCAGAGTCAGGTTAAATCTCTTTCAGACACCGAAACTCAAGCCAGCTTGAAGGTAACAGAGTGTCCTAAATGCCATGTAATTCTCGCTCAGGACTCCCACTTTTGTAATAATTGCGGCCAAAAAATATTTAAAACAGCCAAAAAAATTCCTGTAAAAAAGGCAGCGACCAGTCAACAAAACATAAAACAAAAATAAGATCATGAATATTGATTCACAAAAATTAATTCAAGGATTAAAGACTCAAAAAGTCGATGATTCTGTCTTAAAAGCTCTTGAAGAGGAGGCCAAGGTAACCAAATCCCCACTTTATGACATTGTTGCAAAAAAACATGTCATCTCCGATGAGGAGTTGGGGAAATTAGTATCAAAGATCATTGAGTATCCATTCATCAATCTTTCAAAAATTGAAATCCCGAATGAGGTTTTAGAAATCGTTCCGGAAAATATTGCTTTGAAACAAGGGGTGATCACTTTTGGAATCGATGAATTTCAAAATAAGGTAAAAATCGCTACGGTTAATCCATTTGATTTGGAGATGATTCATGATTTGGAAAAGAAAACAGGTCGAGAGGCAGAGGTGTATTACACAACGTTCTCGAGTATTAAAAATATTATTGGGAAATACAATCAGGAGCTCAAAAATGTATTTCTAAATATGCTTCCTGCTCATTTAAGGTATCAAAAGGCGGGAGAAGAGTTGATGACAATCGAAACAGAGGAGATGGAGGAAGAGGTGCCAATTGTTAAAATATTTGATGCGATCTTGCTGCACGCCCAACGTCATCACTCATCCGATATTCATATTGAGGCAACTAAAAACAACACAGTCATTCGTTATCGAATTGATGGAGTGTTACATAAGGTTGTGAATTTTCCAAAGATTATTCATGAGCCACTCGTGACTAGATGTAAGATTTTATCAGGGTTACGTATCGATGAACCGCGTGCGGCACAAGACGGTCGTATCGCATTAAAATTAGACAACGACTCCATCGCATTCCGTGTTTCCATTCTACCCACTCATTTTGGTGAAAAGATTGTGATGCGTATTTTGGTTGACTTAGAAGATTCTGTGAACTTGATCGAATCTGGTTTGGATGAGTCTGATTATAAGAAGGTAATTCTAAATTCGACCAAGCCTTATGGAATGATGATTGTAACGGGTCCAACGGGTTCTGGTAAAACCACTACCTTATATAACGTGATAAAACTTTTGAATTCCGATGAGATCAATATTGCAACCATTGAAGATCCGATCGAGTACGGAATTGAAGGGATTAATCAGGTTCAGGTGAATCATTCGGCAGGGCTTACGTTCGCAAATGGGCTTCGATCATTGCTTCGTCAAGATCCAGACAGCATTTTGGTGGGGGAGATGCGTGATCAGGAAACCGCTCAAATCGCTATTGAATCAGCTATGACCGGTCACATGGTGTTCTCAACCCTACATGCCAACAGTGCTTCAATTGGAATCCCGCGTTTGGTAGAGATGGGGGTTGAACCCTTTCTCCTAACGGCCGCGATCAATTCATTAATCGCTCAGCGATTGGTTCGAAGACTATGTCCTCATTGTTTGCAAAGTCAGGTTTATTCTGCAGAAACTCTCAGCTTGATTTACAACACAAAGAGCATGGTTGAAATTGTGAATAAAATTGCTCTTAAGCATTACTCCGCTGAGGAGGTTGAGCAGCTCGATTTTAATAATGAATTTATCTTCTATAAAGGAATGGGATGTAAGGCTTGTGGCCATACAGGCTATAAAGGACGTATAGGATTATATGAAGTATTAGAAATGAACGAGGGAATCAAAAAAATCATTCTTAAAGGAGGGAGTTCCGATGATATTGAAGAGGAGGCAATTAAGAATGGAATGGTGACAATGCTGGAAAATGGAATTGAAAAAGCCCTTTCTGGCGTCACTTCACTTGAAGAAATTATCCGTGTCATCAAAACCTAAAACTTAAGTCTCAAGTGCAAGTGCGAGTCGCAAGTGAAACGATCTTGAGACTCGCACTCGCACTCGCACTAATTAAAATTATGCCAACAGAAACTTTAGAAAATCAGGGAGCTGAAGAAAAACAGGAAACTGCGGTTGATCATGGGGTAGCTACCGAAAACAAGACGATCGAAACCGAAGAGAATCCTATTGATGAGGATGCTGCCGCAAAAATGAGAGCACTGCCTGAAGAGAAGCCAGAGGAAAAAGATGAGGGAAGAAGGAAAGACAAAAAGCTAAAAAAGAAAAAAAAGAGTTTAATACAGCTCTTAAATACAATCGGAACTGTTTCTCAAAAAGATATTGTGGAGTTCACACGTCATTTGTCGGTGATGTTGGGCGCGGGGGTAACTATTTTTGAAGCGGTGAAATTTTTAAAAGATGAATCGAAGAATAAAGTGTTTAAAAATCGCCTAGAGAGCGTTATTGAAAGCTTGAATAATGGTCAACCGCTTTCCAGTGCGATGAAGAAATTTCCTAAAATATTCCCTGCTATTTATACCAATATAATCCAGGTGGGAGAAAAATCAGGAACCCTTTCTCAAACCATGATTGATTTAGCAGATCATATGGAAGACAGTGAAGAATTTAAGAGGAAAGTAAAAGGAGCGTTGATTTATCCAAAAATCATTTTAGGAGTGATGCTCACTTTTATGTTTATTTTGGTGCTTTTTGTAATGCCGCGAATATTAACTATCTTTAATAGTTTGGGGGCTGAAATTCCATTGGCAACTCGAATGATTATCGCGTTCACTGATTTTGTTAATAGTAATTTAGCTCTGATTTTTACGGGGTTGTTTGGAATGGGAATTCTGATTTATTTAGCACTTAAAAATCCAAGTGTACAAAGGGCACGTGATTTAGTTTATATTCGTTTTCCTTTGGTGGGGTATATTGTTTTGAATTACAACACAGCTCAGGTGAGTCAGCATTTTGGAACTTTGTTTGCTAGTGGAATTACAATTATTAAATGTCTTGAAATTACTCAAAGTGTCGTTCGCAACAAGCTCTTCCAGGAAGAAATTGCTTATATGATTGAAAAAATCAAAAAAGGATCTTCTTTATCTCAAAGCTTTCCAGAAAAATCCTACTTCCCACCCATGTTTGTGAAGTTGATAAAGGTGGGGGAACGAACGGGTAAGTTACCTCAGGTGATTGATTATATGAAAAAGTATTATAAGGGTTTAGTGGATGCCGATGTAAAAAACATTACAACCATTATCGAGCCAGTAATTATGGTATTGCTTGGGCTTATGGTGGCTGGTTTGGTAATTACTGTAATCGGACCGATCTATCAATTAATAGCAAATGTAGGAGGTTAAATGAAAAAACTTTTAAAAAATACCAAAGGCTTCGCATCAGGATTCTCGTTTATGGAAGTACTCCTGACAATGTCCATATTCTTGCTATTAGCAGGAGTTGGAGTGGGTGCTTACTTTAGATATTATCGTTATTCATTAGTAAGTATCGACCACAATCGTGTTTTAACTCATATTAAGCAGGCTCGATTTCGAGCATTAAAAAATCCTGACAATTCAAATTATGGAATTCATTTGGACGTGAATTGTAATTGTGTAACGACTTATAAAAATACTTATAGTCCAGGGGATCCTGAAAACCTTACATTGGATTTAAGGCAATTAAGGATTAGCGATTTAAATTTGGCTCCTGTTTCAGGAACAACATCTGATATACTGTTTGAAAAGCAAACAGGTAAAACACAGAATATTGGAAGCTTTACGATTGAAAACGATATTGAAAGCTTCATTTTTACCATTAACTCCCAAGGGGTTGTCAATTAAAACAGAAGGTAAAATCAACGGGTTAAAAGATAAAAAAGGCCTCAGCTTGGTTGAATTGGTTGTTGTGACCGTTTTATTTATGGCTCTCATTCCTACGTCATTAGCCATTTTTATTAGCGCTCGTAAAATAACCGGTCAATCTTACATTCAGCATCAGGCTTCAATCACCTCTGGGGAAACTAACGACATCGTTCGTTATATGAGAAATTTAGATTATGACTGGCTGGTAAATGGTTCATTTTATTTAATCCGAAACCCTGGAAATGGATCTTGGTTAGTAAAAGGAGATTTAGCCGATATGGATGTTTTTGAGCGACGCGTGGTGGTTTCAGATGCCAAAAGGCACACCGCTACCAGTAACCTATATATGGAAGAGGACACAGGTCCTTTTTATGAAGATTCAGATACGAAAAAGATCGACATCAGTGTCGTGTGGGCTCCCGATTACATTCCTTTAGATTTATTAACTCATAGCCTTTATGTCACCAATTGGCAAAAGGTTATTACTTATTAACTTATAATTTGCCTGTCATTTAAAACAGGCTTTTAACACTTAATTCATTAACAAAATGAAATCCATCACATATTTATTAAAAAGGCAGGAAGGAACAACGTTCATTGAACTTCTTATGTACATTGCTGTTTTTTTAGTTTTGATACCCGTTTTACTCGCGGTATCCGTTAATTCAATTCGTTTCGATAAACAGCATCAAAGCGAAAAACAGTCCAATGCAGACAGTCAGTTTGCAGTCGAGCGAATCTATGATTTGATCGCATCGGCTAAAAAAGTGGATGTTGCAAATTCAGATTTCAATAGCCCAGGGGGAGTGCTGACATTGGTAATGGCCGATGATTCAGTGGTATCCATTCAGGGAAATTTAACTGAAAAATCCATTGATATCACAGAGGGCGGTGTGACCGATAGCTTAACCTCAGATGATTTAGAGTTAGAAAGCCTTTATTTTGAACGAATCAGTGACAATATGAATGATCCAGAGATCATTTTAGGTGTTGCCGCTCGTTTAAGGGTAACAGGAACTCAGGAGGGAGAAATAGTACAGGAATACATCACATCCTCCAATCTAGAAGCAGGGGATTTTGATGGAGATGGCTGTCCTGATTATCAGGATAGGTTTCCACGACACCCTCAGTGTTGCGGAGATTCTGACGAAGATGGTATTTGTAATGAATTAGATAACTGTGTACTCGCTTACAATCCTTTCCAGGAAGATTACGAAGGAGATGGAATTGGAGACGAGTGTGATGGAACCCTTTTCTTTGCAGGCCCTGGTAGTGAGCCAGAACTTCCTGCGGGAGGGGATTATGATACAGATTTAGTAGCGAACGAATTGGACAACTGTCCAACCGTTGAAAATCCAGATCAAACCGATACCGATGGTGATGGCATCGGAGACGCTTGTGATTTAGATTTAGACGAAGGTGGAGGAGCCGGAGGAACCGGTGGTGGCTTAACTGCTTTCAACTGTACTCAGGATGGTGGTGAATTGGATTTAATCGCTTTGATTAATCAGGAACCTCCAATGCCTCCAGGTCCGCTTAAGAATGTTTTGGTGAGCTCTAGCCCACTTTCTCCGGCAGTGCTTCAGGCAATTATTAATCGAGATCCTCAATTGCCGGAAGGAAATCTACAGCAGATTTTCAGCTTGAACGCTAAATTGATCGACTATGCTCCAAACAACATTTATGAAAATGTAATGAACATGGATATTGCGGGTGGAGTTAAGAATGTTATTGAGGCCGCTCAAAATGCAGCGACTACTTATGGATGGCAGGGAAATAACGAGGTTTCTCAGGTGAGCTATCAGGTAGAAGTGAATCAAGAAGAGGGGTGGGTAAATTTCCACACTCCTGATTATCCATTAGGAGAAGGAGAAAATCAGCGAACTGATTTATTTATGATCGACGCAACAGGAACTGCCGGTAGTGTTGCGGTTACTGTAGAAGCGGGTGGATTAGAAACTCAGGCTTTAGCCAATGAGGGGGATAGTACCAATCTTTTTGGTTTTCAGGTAACCTTAATGAGTATTTCAGGGCAAAGTCATGCCTTTACTGTAACTAGCGCAGGGAACACAAGCTCTCTCTCGGCGATTAAATTTGACTTTGGAGTAGGGGCGTCAGTCGTTTCTCCAACCCCTCCAACTCATGCTTCTCCTCGATTTACTTACTATTGCCCAGGGGGATGTTCTGAAAATTGTGGCGATGGAGGAACGGGTGTAATTGTCGGTGATATTTTTGCTGACAGTTGCTATCAGGCTGCCAATGGAGACCTTCCAGAATGGTGTTCTCGATGGAAAACCTTTATGGATAACGACACAACAACTCCAGCTTACTTGGGTGGAACTCAGGAAGGAGAAGAGGATCTATATTGGGAAAAGAGCTTTAAGTCCATTCTTTCTGAGGGTCAGATAGATGAGTTAGAAAGTGTTACTATCGGTGGTGAGGTAGCTTACCAAAGTATCACACAATTCTTCTGTGATTCATTAGGAGCTAGCTGTCCAATCAATGGAAACTTGAACGGTTCTCAAGCTTTAGAATTGTACAACTGGGAAACCGCTGCATGGGAAGGGATTGGCGCATTGAACTTAGATGGAACGAGTAGTGATCAACAAGCTTTTGAAGTGAAATACGATGGAGCCAACCCTCAAAAATTCTTAGGAGGATTAGAAAATCGTATCATTCGTTCTCGTATGCAGTTTAATTGGGATGGAGTGCTTCAACCAGGTCAAACGAGTGCGCCAGCATTCATGTTGATAGATTACTTCACAGCCCATTTGAAGTGGTAAAAAATCAATGGTGGGGCAAATGGATAGGCAAATGGATAGGCGAATTGAAAACTGAACAACTAGTCAATTTGCCCCTCAAATAGCCCTTCAACTTGCCCCCCAATTGAAAAAAATGAACAAAAATAAAAAACAAAATCAGGGTTTTATTGCGATTGTCAGCCTCCTTATTGTGGCGGCGATTGCTATGCTATTCGCGATTGGAATGCTCCTCGACGGCGTTGATAATGCAGCACTGTCTTTAAGCAGTATTAATTACGAACAGTCCAGAGTGAATGTTGTTTCTTGTTTAGAAGATACTTTGTATCGCATTCGCCAAGAGGAAAAATTCGACCAAGCACTTAGTTACCAGTTTTCAGTGGATCAGTCATGTTCCGTATCCATTGAATGGTTTGCTCCTCAGCAAGTTTCTTTAGGGATCGTAGAACGACTGGTTAATTTGGATGTAACCGGTCATAGCCAAGGGTTTAGTCGAACGTTTCGTTATGAGCTAAGAGTGTCCCGTCATGATGTTCATCATGCAAACGGTACTTTTGAATATATGAATATGATTGATGTAATGTCTTTATCTGAACTGTCTTCTTAAATATTTATGGGAAAGATGCCAAAAAACATCATTGGCTTAGAAGTTCGAAATTCGTCCTTAACGGCGGTGAGTTTAGAAATGGAAAAAGATGCCTTTAAGGTAACTAATTATTCTCGAGTTGAAATTGAACCAGGGATTGTTGACGAGAACTCAATTATTTTGAATGTTGAGGCTTTTAACTTGGCTTTAGAAAAGCTTTTAAAAGAGGGGAAGGAAGGCGAAATAAAAAGCAGAAATGTGGTGATTTCAATTCCTGAAGAAAAAACATTTTCTCATTATCTAGAGGTTCCCGTAGAGGACGCTGACGATCATGATGCGATTTTATATCATGCAAAAGATTTCATCCCGATCGATCTTTCCAGGGCTACTGTCGATTATAGAAAGTTGAAGAATCAAAAAGATAAAAAGCATGTCGTTTACGATTTTGTTGCGGTTCAAAAAAGCATTATTCAGCCGATTGTCGACATCTTCCAGGAAGCTGGATTTGATGTAGTAGCCATTGATGTGGATAAAAATAGTTTAATGCGAGCATGTCAGGCTTATAAAAGTGAACAAGCCACTATGTTAATAGAGGTGAATCACACTCGATCTTTAATAAGTATTCAAAATAAAACGGGCTTGTCTCACGCACTGAGCTTAAGCTTTGGCGAAGACGTGATGATCGAGCATTTAAAAAAAGAATTAAACATTGAAGTAACATCTGATGCTAAGGCCTTGCTCGAGAAAATCCGAGCTGGAAAACTTGAAGAAAGCGAAGAAAACAAAAAAGCTCAAGAGATTTTTGATGGTTTTATGAAAACTTTTTCAGGAAAGATCCAAGAGCTTTCCAAGGTTGCAAAAATGGAATGGGGAACAGAAATAGGGGTGATCTATTTTATTGAATTAGGAAATCCGTGTGTGGAGCTTCGCAATATTGTAAAAAAAGAATTACCAGAAACAGTAATATTAGATCACTTTGAAGGGATTCAGATTGAAGAAAATCAGCAACGCTTCTATTTTAACGCCATTGGTCTTGCCCTCAGGGGAACTTCTGAAGAAATTCATGAAAGAGAATCCAATTTACTCCCTCAGGATGAAAAAGAAGAGTTACATGTTTCTTATATGCTACCCATTTTAAAGGTAGGCTTTTCACTAACTTCTATTGTATTAGCTGGTTTGATGGTTTTTACAGGCGTGGTTACGGCAAAAAGTTACTTTAAATACCTTGGAGTTCAAAAAGAACTAGTGGTTTCTCAGGAAAAAGTAAGCAATCCTTATTTAGCAAAGGCTGTGCAAGTCAATCAGCAGCAAGAACAAGTTTACGGGCAAATTCAGGCAATCTTAAGCAACAATATCCCTTCAAGTGAAATAGTCGATAAGGTTGATCAATACAATGTGAATGGCATTGGATTGGTGAATATAACTTATCACCTGGGCCTTGATGGAAAAATGAATGTGGGGATACGAGCTAAAACCAGCTCACGTGAGGACACTGAAAAATGGGTGACTGAACTCGATGCAGAACCTCTATTTTCAGACGTGAACTCACCCCTTTCTAACTTAGCTGGAAAAGGAGAGCGTTTTATTCAGGTGGATTTATTAATCGATTCTAATTATTTATTAGGAAAAACATTAAAAGCGGCAGTTGAGGAAGGTGAACTCGATGAAATCACAGAAGAAGAACTTCCCGTTGTCGAAGATGGTTTACCAGAAGATGTTCAGTCAGCAGAAGAAGGAATTGTTGATGATGAAGTGATCGACACAGATGAAGAAGAAATAATTGAAGAAATAACCCTATAAATTGAGCTCAAAAACAAAAACAAAAATTTGGCAGATCGTTTTCCACAATAAAATGTTAAGGTCTTTAACGCTTTTGATCTTATTACTCATTATTGCAATCGGAACACTAGGGGCAACTTTTCTTTCCTATGAAGGAAAAGTAGAGCTTAACCGAGAGGAAATTGCGAGCAACGAGACCTTATTAAAAAGTTTGGAGGCTATCGCATTAAAGGAGGTCGTAGCAGAGGATGAAACATTAGGAAGAAAAACATTTGCGGAATATGAAGAGGTGGTTCCATTTATTTCTTATATAGAGGGAGTATTTTCTGAAGTGGATCCGAAAGCTGAAGTGTCGGTAAGAAGTAAGCAGGAGCAGATTTTTATTGATCATTTCGCTGACTACATCGTTCGACTCAAAATAGATCAAAACATTGATCAGCTTAAGGGGGCTTTAGAGGAATTAAATCAATCTCGTTATATCATCAATACGCTAAAGCTAAATATGAATTACAAGCCAACGGGAGATGAACAATTGAATTATCTCAATCAAGTTGAATTCACTATTCGATTATTTTTAAGATAATTTACTTGATTTCACTTGAAAGACACTATAAAGTTTATATAAAATCATACAATTTGTTTTATCTGGGAATCTGAAGCGGAATTTTAA
>CBDUQS010000018.1:0-24460 GCA_965369815.1 uncultured bacterium
ACTTTCCGATTTGATCTCCACCCCCTTGAGGAGCGGTGTCCTGACTCTGATTTTTATTTTCGTCAGCCATTTTTTTATATTTTATGTTTTAGTTTGTTTGTAATTAAATCTTAATATTATAGCAAATTTGAGAGGAAAAATCAAGGGCTGAACAACTCATTTTTTATACGCAGCTATTCAAGGTCATGTATTGCCTCAAAATATCTCGAATGGTAAGCTCTTGGCGGAGATAAATCTTAACGATGGAAATTTAACAATGGACTTGCAATCGGATCTAAAAACACTGTTTTCCGCCATTGATAAAGATTTCCAATATCTTTGACGATTTAGGGGCTAAAGATAAACGACAAAAAGCGGTCGATTCCTCGAGTCAGGAAGGTTTTTGGGATGATCGAGAAAAGGCTGAGCGAGTTTTAAAAGATCTAAAATACTGGGAAGGGCTAGTAAATACGTGGACTGATATTCAAAAAAAACGTCTCGATCTTGAAGAACTTTCCAGCATGATTGATGAAGAAAATGAAAAAGAATTGGGGGATTTCCAGAATGAAGTAGGTCAGCTTAATCAAAAATATCAAAAAGCTCATATTGAACTGCTTTTGAGCGCTCCTCATGACCAGAATGATGCCATGGTTATTATTTCTGCTGGAACAGGTGGGGTGGACGCGCAAGATTGGGCGGAAATGCTGATGAGAATGTATTTGAGATATGCTGAAAACCATGATTTTAAAGCGGAAATTCATGAAAAAACAATGGGAGCTGAAGCGGGCATTAAAAGTGTGACGATTGAAATTAAAGGCATGCTGGCTTACGGCTATCTAAAAGCGGAATACGGGGTTCATCGCCTGGTTCGACTCTCCCCTTTTAATGCGAAGAATTTACGACAAACTTCTTTTGCACTGGTGGAGGTTCTACCGGTTTTAACCGAAAAAGAAGGGGTTGAAATTGATGAAAAAGATTTACGAATTGACACTTTCCGCGCCAGTGGAGCGGGCGGACAGCACGTGAATACGACCGATAGTGCTGTGCGTATCACTCATCTTCCAACGGGACTAGTAGTAAGCGTACAAAATGAACGATCTCAGGCTCAGAATAAGGCACAAGCGATGGGTGTTTTAAAAGCCCGCTTAATTCAGAAATTAGCCGAAGAACAAAAAGAGAAAGTTGAGGAGTTGAAAGGAGGTTACAAAGAGGCTGCTTGGGGCAATCAGATTCGCTCGTATGTGTTCCAGCCTTACACCATGGTGAAAGACCACAGAACCAATGCTGAAACCAGCCAAGTAAATAAAGTGATGGATGGTGATATTGATTTATTTATTGAAGCTTATTTGTTACAATCTTCTAACAACAAATAAATTAAATTATGACACTTCATTTAGAAACAGGAGAGGATAATAAAATTCTTCGAAAAAAATCGGAGCCTGTTAAGGAAATCACTAAAAAAACTCAGAAATTCATTAAAGAAATGGAGAAATCGATGAAAGCGGAAAGTGGAGTCGGATTGGCAGCTCCTCAGGTGGGTGAAAATATAAGAATTATTGTTAATCTTTTGAATGGGAAGAATGTGACCCCTATGGTCAATCCGGAAATTATTGAGCATTCTGATGAAGTGGAATTGGGCGAAGAGGGGTGCTTAAGTTTGCCGGGCGTGTGGGGAAATGTGAAGCGATTTAAGGCGATTACTCTTCGGTATAAAACCCCTAAAAATCAAGATATTACGCTAAAATTGGAAGGCTTTAATGCTCGCATCGTTCAGCATGAAATTGATCATTTGGATGGTGTGCTATTTGTTGACTATTTGGACGCTGAAGACGCATTGTTAAATGTGATGCATCAGAAGGAAACGGAGCGGCTTTAATTATTTTCCAAAATAGACCTTGAGCTTTTTTAAAGGTTGATTTAAAATCCTTACGCTATGTGCCCGGGTGGTGGAATTGGTAGACACGCTGGTCTTAGGAACCAGTGTCGCAAGACGTGGAGGTTCGAGTCCTCTCCCGGGCACCATTTATCACTCCAAAGTAGGATTGTTTTTTGCTATACTTTCTCCACTTAATCAATCACCTATGTCTTACGCCATCGACACTCACTGTCATTTAGATTACATTCCAAAGGGAGAGCGAGGAGAAGCTATTGACCGTGCGGTAAAAGCCAATGTTAAAAAAATGATCACGGTTGCTTGTAATTTAGAGCAGGTGGAACAATGTTTACCCCTTGCTGATCAGTATGACTTTATTTGGACCACAGCAGGGATTCATCCAACTGACCTAACAGACAATTTGGAGCGAGATCTGAAAAAGGTTTATGAATATGTCAAAAGCGGTAAAAAAGTGGTGGCAATTGGTGAAATTGGATTGGATTACTATCATGATCGCTTTCCACATGACGATCAAATTGCCTTTTTAAAAGGGCAACTCGATATTGCCAATCAACTTAAAAAACCTGCCATTCTTCACTGCCGAGCGGGAAAATTTGCTGGAGAGAATTCGGAGGTATTTCCGGATATGCTGAATATTTTAAAGGAAACTAAAACCACTAATGCGGTGATGCATTGTTTTAGCGGAAGCTATGATGAAGCATTTCAATTTTTGGACTTAGGACTGATGCTTTCTTTTACGGGTATTACTACTTACGAACGGAATGAGGAGCTCCGACGAATTATTAAAGATATGCCATTGGATCGAATGATGGTCGAAACGGACGCTCCTTTTTTACCTCCCAAAAAACATAGAGGTGAAAAAAATGAGCCTGCTTATGTAATAGAAGTAGTAAAAACCATCGCGGAAGTTCGTGAGATGGAAGTGGATGAAATTTTAGAAATTACGAGTCGAAATGCTGAACACTTCTTCAGGATCTAGTTTTTAGTAGTTACTCATTTCGAGCACCCTTTTGTCATTTCGAGCCTGTCGAGAAATCTCTATTCATAATAACCCAGCCCTCCGATAAATCATCCCATGATGGATTAATGATTTTTATTAAATCCTGTTTCTTTTCCCGTCTCCATCGCTTAATTTGCTTTTCGCGTTCTATCGCATTTAAAACATATTGATGATCTTCAAAATAAACTAATTTATAACATTGATATTTTTTGGTAAACCCATCAATTAAATCATTTTTATGCTCACGCACCCTTGATTCAATACAATTTGTGAAACCAACGTACAGAGTTCCACTCTCACTTGCCATTATATAAACATAAAACTCGTAATTATCACTCATATTCACTTATTTACTCGTAATTCGGTTAAGGGATTCCTCCACATGGGTCGGAATGACAAAAGAAGATTTAAACAAAAAACATTTTCACCGCCTGCTCCACAGTTTTTGCCTGGCTAAAGGATAAAATCTGTTTGAATCCGAGTTTCTCGGCCTCTTTGATTCGCTTATCCATTTGACTCACATTTCGTATTTCACCCGATAAACCGATCTCCCCCATCACGGCTAAATTGGACGGAAGGGTTTTTTTGGTTTTCGAACTCGCGATGGCCATTGCAACCGCTAAGTCGACTGCGGGTTCATTCAATTTTAACCCACCTACTACATTCACAAATACATTGGATGAATCGAGTTTTATTTTTGTATATCGTTCGAGTACCGCGATAATGATATTTAAGCGATTTAAATCGATTCCGCTGGCTGTTCGCTTAAGGTAATCGGACTGTGCATAACTGGTGAGCGCTTGTACTTCGACCAAAAACGTTCGTGTGCCCTCTAAAACGGGTACGATTACCGAACCGACAGGGTCTTCAGCACGCCCTTCTAAAAATAAAGCGGAAGGATTTTTTACCTCTTCTAAACCTTTTTCATTCATCTGAAAAACGCCCACTTCATCCACAGCTCCAAATCGGTTTTTGGTAGCACGGAGCAGGCGGAATTGATGAAAGCGATCTCCCTCTAAAAACAAAACGGTATCGACCAAATGAGTGAGCACTTGTGGTCCTGCTAAATTCCCTTCTTTATTTACATGACCGATGAGTAAAATAGGGATGTTTTTTTGCTTAGCCACTTGCATCAACTGCTCTGTGACGTAGCGAACTTGTGAAATAGAACCTGCCTGACTGGCAACCTCATCACTTGCCATTACCTGGACACTATCAACGACCACAAAGCCAGGCTTCTCGGCTTCGATGGTAGCCAGAATGGATTCTAGGCTATTGAGATTTAGTAAATTGATCGGATTTTTTATTTTCAAGCGCTTCGCACGGCTGGATATTTGATCGACGGATTCTTCCCCAGAAAAATACAAAACCTTTCGACCAATCGCTGCCATTCGATCACATATCTGGAGAGTGAGAGTGGATTTTCCGATACCAGGGTCTCCGACTAAAAGTGCCATTGAATCGGACACAAACCCTCCGCCCACCACGCGGTCGAATTCAGATATTCCCGTCACCAAACGTTCTTTTTTTATCTCTATATTTTCGATGCTAATCGTTGGTTTTGCGGCAACAGCGGAGATTGATTTTTCTTTTTTACCAACATTCACCACATCCTCAACTAGCGTGTTCCATGAATTACAACCAAGACACTGACCGCCCCATTTAGGAGCTTCTGTGTTGCATTTTGTGCAGATGTAAATTGTTTTTAATTTCATTTCTATATTAATTATGAGTTAAACCTCTTTGTCATTCCCGCGAAGGCGGGAATCTATTTAAGTGATTTCCTGACTCCATTCATCGCTCAAATCTTTCCAATCTGGATTCATTTCCTTAATCAATTTCTCTTTCCACTTTCTATTCCACTTTTTCACCCCTTTCTCCCTAGTAATAGCATCATCGATATATTGATACTCCTCGTAATAAACGAGATATTTTAAATTATATTTACTGGTAAATCCTTTATTTACCTTGGCCTTATGTTGACTAACCCTATATTCAACATTGTTAGTCACTCCGACATAAAGGGTAGTTTTTGTGTGATTAGATAGAATGTAAAAATAGTAAGATCTCATTTCATTAGCTCACTAGATTCCCGCCTTCGCGGGAATGACAATTGGAGTATTCATCATTTAATCAAATAAATCACAGTTCAGGCAACATAATAGGTGAACGTTTGTTTACCGTCAATACTTAATTGTAACTCCTTGTGTTTTTGCTATACTGTTTTTATCAATTAATCATCAACTATTATGGCTCAATTTCCACCTGCCTTTCAAATGCCGGAACTCCCTAGCTTAAAAGGGAAAAATCTATTCGGCGTTATTATTGCCGTCGTCGTTTTACTAATCATTTTAGATGGCCTTGTATCGGTTCCTCCGGGGAATGTGGGTATTATTTATGACCGAGGGCGTGGAGTTCTTGCAAAAGAGCTACCTGAAGGGCTTCATTTAAAAATTCCCTTTTGGCAGGTCTCTTATTTGATGGACGTTCGCACGCAAGAATACACAATGAGCGTCGCGCCAGGTGAGGGTGCTATTTACAGCGATGACAGCATGACCGCTCCTACCGCCGATGGACAAACCGTTGAAGTGGACGCTACAGTATTGTTTCACCCAGATCGAACCAAAGCGGCTGAACTTTTTCAGGAGATCGGACCCGATTACATTCAAAAAATTGTCAGAACTGTATCCCGAAGTCAGATTCGCGCGGTGATCGCTAAATATAGCGCTATTGATGTATATGCGGTTAAGCGTGAAGAAGCTGAAGATAAAATCAATGAAGTGATTAAAGAGCTTTTTGCTGAAAAGGATATTGTCTTGGAAAGAGTTCTTCTCCGCCATATCGCCTTCTCTCCTCAGTACGCTAGCGCTATTGAAGAAAAACAAGTGGCGGAACAAAAGATTCAAAAGGCTGAATTTCAACGCTTAGAGGCTGAAAAATTGAAAGAGAAGAAAATTATTGAGGCTCAAGCGGATGCGGAAGCGATTCGATTAAAAGGTGAAGCTCTTAAAAGAAACCCTGAAGTGATTCAATTTGAGTTTGTTCAGAAGATGGCGGGTGATATCGACTGGGGAATTCTTCCCGATAGCATCCTTCCTATGATTAATCTTGGAACCCGTTAAAGCAATTACGAATGACCAATCCCCAATTATCTGATCATATTGTTGCTGAGCTTTCGAATTACCTGAAAAAGGTGGGGATTTCGAAAGCGGTAGTTGGATTGAGTGGTGGTGTGGACAGTGCTCTTGTTCTTAAATTGGGTGTGTTAGCTTTGGGGCCTGAAAATATCACGGCGTTGATTATGCCCAATGATGGACTAACAAAGCTTCAAAATATTAAAGATGCAAAAAATTGGGCCAATGAACTTGGGGCCAAGCATCATATTATCGCCATAAACCCATTTATTGAAGGTTATGAGGCTCTTCCATGGAATTCGACTAGCTTGGCTCGTATGAACATTCAAGCGCGCGTACGAATGACGCTTTTGTATCACTACGCGAATACGAATGGAGCGATGGTACTTGGAACGGGCAATAAGACGGAATTAATGCTGGGGTACTTCACCAAACATGGAGATGGGGCCACAGATATTCTGCCTATTGGAGACCTTTATAAAACGGATGTATGGGAAATGTCGGAGTCTTTAGGGCTTCCGGAAGTCATTGTTCATAAAACAGCCTCTGCGGAACTGATGCATGATCAGAGTGATGAAGAGGAAATTGGAATGGAGTATGCGGAAATTGATTCTGCCTTAAAAAGATTCGAACAGGGAGAGGAGCCATCAAACGATGATGAGCAAAAGCTTTATGATCGGATTAAAGCGAATGATCATAAGAATGAGGGGCCACCGATTATCAGAATGTAGCTACAAACTCTTTAAGTATGCCTCTAAAATAATCTGTGCGGATACCATATCGCGTTGACCTTTTTGATCTTTCGCCTTAATTCCCTGCATCTGAAGCTTTCGAATTGATTGTTTTGTGGTTAACCGCTCATCAAAATACTCTACGACGATAGGAGCGATAGCTTTTTTGAGTTGATCAGCGAATTTATAGGTTTTTATCACCCGATCCCCCATCGTGCCATCCATTTCGATTGGCAAACCGACAATTGTTTTAACTATTTGTTCCTCGTCACAAAATGCTTTGATCTGGTTAAGAAGACCCTTGATTGACTTATATTCCAAAAAATCACGAGGAAAAGCCACCTGCTTGTCAAAATCGGATACCGCTAGGCCTACACGGCGGTCTCCATAATCGATTGCGAGGTATTTACCTTTGGACATAATTATATTCAAATTGCTATCAGATAGCTGTCAGATGGCAATGGGAAACTATTTAGCCTTTTCTGCTTTAGGAGCCTCTTTTTCTGCCTTTTCTTCCTTCTTTTCCACCTTTGCCTTAGGGGCTGATTTAACACCGTTTAATGCTCGGCTCAAACGTGATTTTTTGTGAGCGGCGTTATTCTCGTGGATAATCTTCTTTTTAGTACAAGTATCGATACTGCTAATTACCTTAGGCATGATCTTCTCTGCATTACCCCCGTCTTCTTTTTTTACATAATCCAAAAATAATTTGATCATGGATTTCATGTGACTATTGTAGTGCTTGTTTCGTGCAGCTTTAGCATTGGCTTGTTTTACACGCTTGATAACTTGTTTAGTAATCGGCATTTCTTAAGTGAATTAGGAATTGAAAAATACGAGTAGCTTCGTAAGGCTACGGAATTCTATACTAAACCCCCTTTAAATGCAAGAAAAAACGATTGGACTAGAATATCTGGTAATCTTCCCCTAAAACAATTGAAATGTCGACATCCCCTTCGACAACAGGCTCACTACTTGGAATGGGTTCTCCTTTTATGAATTTATCCAGAGCTTCTAGGGTAGATTGATGTTTTGCCGCTACATTTCCATCGGCTTCCACCTCCCAGTGATTGTATTGAATGAAGCTTTTTTCGACATATTTCCTCTCTCCTGAATCATCGAATAGGTTATCTAGATTCACCGTTTTAAAACCAAAACGTTTTAAATAACCTGCGGCGTTTCGAGCGATTCCAGGCTCTCTGGTTGCATTGAGAATTTCGAGCTGAACGGGGCTCATCAATGCCTCTCGATGATGGAAGATTAAGTCGGCGTAACGGTGAATATAATCTAAATTATTCCCATCGGGAACCAAAACAAACTGACCATTATAATACTTTCGTTCTGGAGTGTATAAGAATCCTCCATCATGCCCTGGGTCATCATGTAAAACTTTCATTACCAAGTGATCCCTATCGAAGTTTTTAGCGAACGATCCCATTGCAATCATCTCTCGTAAGGTAAGGTTCGTATTGATGTTGTTTTTGATCGATTCATAAAGTTTTTTAATGATTTTTGGATTCGTAAGTACATTCCCTGAAAGAGCCTTATCTTTAATCGCCATCAAAGCCTGTTGTTGACGCGCAGCACGATCGAAATCGGAAGTGGTTTTTCGACTTCGCACAAACTTAAGGGCGGTTTCTCCGTTCATTTCCTGTGCCCCCTCGCTGACTTCGAATACTGTATAGCCGTCATCGGTTTCGTTGGGGTAATAAGGGTCGTAAATAGCTGTTTTAACGTCGATGGTTACCCCTCCTAGGCTATCAACCACTTCTACAAAAGCGTTGAAGTCGACACGAGCGTAATAATGAATTTCAAGATTGGCTAAATCGCCCAAAACTTCTTGGTATGTTTCATAGGCCTCATTTTCTCCTAATGTCTTTTTAAAATCTCGGTAAAGTTCATTGATTTTTCGATCAGCCAAATCTTCATTGTCGATGTATCTCAAATAGTAATCACGAGGAAATGAAAGCAGTGATACTGATCGATTATTGAAATCCATACTCGCCACCATGATTGTATCGATCAAATCAGCCCCATCACGCTCATGACCTCCATCTCCCAAAAGAACCATATTGGTGTATCCATATTCATCCTGTTTTAAGTCGGTTCCTAATGCAAAAACCACGTCTTTCGTATCAAAGTTACGGATTGCATTGTAGGCCGCCGTTGTTACCTTGACCACTATTACACCTGCTACCAAAATCAAGAAGCTACCAATAATATAGCTCCATTGCTTCTTGCTCATTCTCGTGATGATATTGGAGCTGGAAAAAAGGCTGTTTTTAATCTTCTTCAAGGGTTGAAGAGTTGGTTTTTGTCGAATTTTACGCGTTCGGAAATGGGACATAAAACAAAGGATTTTACTTAAGAAAACTTATCACCTGTAAGGTGAATCGTCAAGGAGCGAAACTTGAATTTTAACTATACAAAAACCCTGCACTGGGTTACAGCACAGGGTTTGTTATCTAAAAATTTAGAGAAAGATTATTTTAAAGCAACAGTAGCACCTGCCTCTTCAAGTTTTTTCTGAATTTCTTCAGCTTCGTCTTTCTTTACTCCTTCCTTAAATACCTTTGGAGCAGCGTCTACAATATCTTTAGCCTCTTTTAGACCAAGACCTGTAATCTCACGAACCGCTTTAATACAAGCAATTTTTTGACCTCCTCCAGATACCAATTCGATATCGAAAGAATCTTTTTCAGCAGGAGCGTCACCACCAGCAGCAGGAGCACCCGCAGGAGCAGCGGCAACAGGAGCAGCGGCAGAAACACCGAACTCTTCTTCCATTGCTTTAACAAGGTCAGCTAATTCAAGAACAGTTAGCTTTTTAACATCATCCAAAATACCTTGAGCGGCTTTAGACAATTTAATTTCAGTCTTTTCATCAGACATAATAATATAAATTAAGAATTAAGAATTTAAAAAAATTTAAAAATAAAACAAATTAAGCAGATTCCTCTTTTGTCTCTTCTTCTGCTTCCTTAGTAGACTCTGCTTCGGTTGGAGCCTCCGCCTCATCGGCAGATGGAGCCTCTTCAGTAGACTCTGCTTCTTTAGCTGGTGCCTCTTCCTCCGTTTTCTCTTCAGTTTCGACTTCAACAACAGGAGCTTCTTCAGTAACTTCAGCTGGTGTTGCACCGTCCGCTGGTAATGTTTCTTTGTAGGCACTTACAACACGGACAAAACCACTCATTAAATTGCTCATAATCCCGACAAATCCAGATACAGGAGCATTCATAGAACCAATCAACTTTGCCAATAATTCATCACGACTAGGTAACTTGGCCAACTGGATGATCTCGTCTTTCCCCACAATCTTTCCGTCGATAATTCCTCCTAATAATTTTAGCTTTTCGTTTTCTTTAGAGAAATTGAAAAGAATTTTTAAACCACCCAACTCATCTTCGTAAGAAAAAGTAGCCGCTACTGGGCCATCAAGAATTTCATCTGGGATTTCATCGATTTTCTGATCTTTAGCTGCTAAACGCATCAGTGTTTTTTTAGCCACTTTTGCCTCAGCTCCCCCTTCACGTAATTTATTACGAAGGTCGGAAACGCTTGCTACGTCTAAACCACGATAATCGGTGAATACAACTGATTTTGACTTGGAAAATTTATCGATTAACTCCTGTAGAATGTCATCTTTCTGCTGTTTTGTGATAGCCATAATAGTTTCAAGTTACAAGTTTCAAATACAAATTGAGATAAAAAAAATCTCAGCGCCGACAGACGTGAGAGGTAATAAACTCGAAATTCGAAATTCGAAACTCGAAATTGATTGTGTCTCGGCGGGTCTTACTGCTCCGATTTATCGGGGCTGCCTGCTGTCTGCAACAAGAGTATTTTACGGATTACTGGATGAAAGTCAAACTTTTTTGTTTCTGTTTTTCAATTTAACTGTAAAATGAACAATGTTTTATGAGACATTACACCGCTACATCAGAGGACGCTGGGCTTCGGATTGACCATTATTTAGCTAAGGTAAAGCCCGATTTAACCCGCTCATTCATTCAAAAGTTAGTGAAAAACGGACATGCTTTTGTGAATAACAAAAAGATCACAAAAGTCTCCTATAAACTAAAGGAGGAGGATGAGTTAATTGTGGAAATCCCATCTATCAAAGAAGTGGGCGTTCAAGCTGAAGACATTCCATTGGATGTGATTTATGAAGACTCTGATATTTTAGTGGTTAACAAAGCGCCTGGAATGGTGGTTCATCCAACCGATCACGGTGCTCATGTTTCGGGAACTTTGGTAAATGCGGTTCTGTATTATTGTAAAGACAGCTTGAGTGGAATAGGGGGTGAAAAGCGCCCGGGGATCGTTCACCGCCTCGATAAAGACACCTCTGGAATTATTATTGTAGCGAAACACGACAAGGCTCATCATCATATTTCGAAGCAGATTCAAGAACGAACGATTGAAAAACATTATATTGCGCTCTTAAGGGGGCATCTGAGCCCCAAAGAAGGGAGTATTGAAGCTCCGCTCGAAAAACTACATGGAGAAAAGGATATGCGCGTCTCCGGACGGAAAAAGGCCAAATACGCCCTCACTCATTACAAAATAAAAAAATATGTGGGTGATTATAGCCTAGTAGACGTTCAGATTATTACGGGTCGCACTCACCAGATTCGTGTTCATTTTGCATCGATTGATCACCCGGTTTGCGGGGATGAAATGTATGGGGATAAACCCTTAAACTCGAAACTCGAAGTACTGGGGCTAAAACGACAATTTCTTCATGCGGCGAACCTGAAATTTCGACTGCCAAAAAACGACGAAGTCATCGAATTGACTGCGCCGCTTCCAAAGGATCTAGAAGATGTTTTAAAAAAAATATCCTAAAACTCGAAGCTCTAAACTCTAAACTCTAAGTGGGGATTTAAATTTTAAACTCCAAGCTTTTTTATAATTGAGCCAAAAATACTTGTTAGCTCTAAAGATTCCTTAGCAAGACCCAATCTTTTTTGTTCTATATCTAATCTGCCCTCCGTATCAATCAGCCTTAACCACAAATTACTTTCTTTTGCCTCTTTTCTGCAAATCTTTAACCGAAAAACCTTATCTTTTTGGCTTATAGATTCAACCGATTCAATAAAATTTGCTGCCACTGATCCAGACGACCTAATTAATTGGTCGCCATCTTTAAAATTACCAGATGTTTTTGGCAACTCTTTAATAAGCAGTCTTACCTGTGAGGCGAACTTAAATGTTCTTTCCTCAAGGCCAAAACGCCTCGATTTATCACTATTCATCTATTATGCTAATTAAATTCTAATTACAATTCTAAATATCTTCGAGTTTCGGGCTTAAGGCTTCGAGTTTATTTTACTGCTGTGATCTCAATTTCTGTGTATTGCTGACGATGCCCCTGAGTTACTTCGTATCGTTTTTTAGACTTCTTTTTGAAGACTTTGATTTTTTTATGCTTCCCGTGTTCTTTAATAGTGAATTCAACACTGGCACCAGATACAAAAGGAGCGCCGATATCGGTCTTTTTCCCATCAGAGCGAAGTAAAACCTTTTCGGTTTTTACTTTACCTCCTTCTTCAGTCCCTTTTACTTTTTCTACTTTCAACACATCGCCTTTAGAGACTTTGTGCTGTTTTCCAGTAATTTCTACAATTGCGAACATGTCGTTATTGGTTATCTGAATTATTTTGCCTGCTGTTTTCCCTTGTAGAATTCAGCTCAGAGACTTTAACAGTTTCACCGCTTGGGGTCAATGTTTTTATAAATCCATCAAAATATTCCTTATTTTTTTCAGCCAATTCCTTAAAATCATCCAAGCGACGCTTCTGATAGAGCTTAATATTATTATAATCCACTGAAAGTCGTTTCATTTTCTTTTCAAGGTGCTCTTCTGTTAAATCGGCGACAGATAAATGATAAGGCTCTAGGACTGAATATTTATAGAGGCTGTCGACTTTATGACTATAGCTAACCGCTAAAGCGGGTGTTTGAGTGAGAATAGCCGCAATTAAAAAGTGATATCGCATCCCAATGGCGAATTCAGCTTGTCTCATTGCTTGTATCAACTCTGAATAATGTTTAGGAACGAGTAAGCTTCCTCCTACCTTTTTAAGTATCGGATCGATCACCTGATGATCGTGTTCCTTGATCTTTTGCATACACACAAAAACAAACTTAGCCCCTTTCTCCTCTTTTAGATTTAAAAGGTAATTTGTAAATATGCTGATGATCTTAGGGTTGTACTTGAGCCATGGCCTTAATGAAATAATATAAGTGTGAGGAGCTCTTACCTGTTCATGCTCAACACTTTTAAATAGGAAGGCTGGATCCGCTGTAATCTCAATATTGTCATCTGACAAACCTAGTCGATGTAACGTGTTGTACGAAGACGCATCACGAACGGTGATTCCCACTGCATCTCGATATACCCATTTGGTCAATTTCTTCCCAAGCCACGTTTTAAGTGGGCCTACACCCGTTGAATAGATAAAATAGGGTTTATTAAAAAGTTTTACCCAAAATAACTGCCAAGCCCATAAGAAACAGGCAAATAAATGCTCATCCTGCATCAGCCCCCCTCCACCAAAAACCACAGCGTCAACGGATCGAAGTTCCTTCATTGATTTTTTAAAGCCATGTCTTATACAAGATCGAACTCCTAGTGGAAACAAAGCGGTAGATTTTATCCCTAGATCATCCCCTGTCTCTTTTGGATTAGCCGAAAAAACCATCCATTCATGTTCCGAATGACTATTAAGAATTGCTCGTAAAATAGCTTCATCCCCTGCATTGGTCGCCCCGTAATTTCCGATCAAGCCTATTTTCATAATGTTTTCGGGTTGATTGGCAGCTTTGCGATAGGCGTATTGATTGGCAGATTGATTTTCGATTTGCCCTCAATTCGCTCTTCGACTTGCCCTTCTACTCGTGTGTATTATAATCAAAAAACCTATTTATATATAGGGTGGTTGGCAACTGAATGTAAAATGAGATTATTCAGCTGGCTTTTCTTCCTCCTCAGCAGGAGCCTCTTCAGCCGCTTCTTTAGCAGGCTCAGCTTCGACAGGAGCCTCTTCAGCTACTTCCTCAGTAGGTTCAGCTTCGACAGGAGCTTCAGCCTGAACCGCATCATCAGATGCTTCAGCTACAGCTTCTGGTGCTGCCTTTGCTTCCTCAGCTTTTTTCTTCTCATCCGCCTTAACCGCTTCCTGAATCATAGCATCCATTTTAGATTCTTCCTCTGCACGTTCAGCATCGGTTACATGACGTTCTTGCAAACGAGCTGATTTACCAGAACGTTCACGCATGTAGTAAAGCTTTGAACGCCTTACTTTCGCCTTTTTCTTAACTTCGATTTTAGTCACATTTGGTGAATGCAATGGGAATGTTTTTTCAACACCAATTCCCTGTACAATCTTACGTACCGTAATGGTTTTTTCAGAACCTTCACCATGCCCTGTCTTGATCACCAATCCTTCAAAAATCTGAGTACGCTCCTTCTCTCCCTCTTTAATTCTTTGATGAATACGAACGGTATAGCCCGTTTTCACTTCAGGGACTCTTCTTATTTGTTCTTTTTGTACTTCTCGGATAAGGGGATGCATTTTGGTAAGGATTAAGGATTAAGCACTAAGGCTTAAGTAAAAATTGCTTGTATAATTTAGAGAACTTCTGAGTTAAAAGCAAGGTTTTTTTAATATCGGATCTTTTCTAATTCTTTTTTCAGCCTATTGATGGCAACGATTGTCTTGTCGTCCAAAACCAAATCTCGTATGAATTTATCTTTCATCTCCAATCGATACAAGAAATCGCGTTTGGTCATACTGGTGAATTTTAGATCCTTTCCCGCCTTTGCATGTTCAGCCAAAAGCCCCTGAAGTTTTTCCTTATCTAAATCTCCGACGATCAGAAGATCGACTGGTGCTTGCATCCCAACAAATACCCCCGACAAAAGCAATAGATCTACCTCTCCGGTTTTCCCGATTTTTCGGATCAAATCACCATCGTTATTCATTGCTTTTAATATGATGTCTCGTAATTCATTAAAAATCACAAAGTCTTTATTACAAAAGAAATACTTTTTACGATTTTTAACTCGACTTCTTAAAAGACCAATTTTTTTCAAATTATCCAATTCACGACGAATAGAGTTGATCTGTTCATCGAGCTTTCTTGTTAGCTCACGAATAAAATACTCCTCGTCGGGATTGAGTAGAAAAACGGTGAGCAATTTAATACGTGCTTTAGAGCTGAATAGAGCTTTTAACATAAGAAAATCAAAGATAAAGAAATAGGACGAAAGGTTTTTGTTTGATTATTTTCCTTTTGCCTTTTTATTTTTGATGCACTTCCAATTGAGGCTCCTCTTTTTTGAAACGCTCAACTTTCTGTGCACATATTTTATACACAGACCGTTTTTTATTGGCAAGTATTTTTTTGTAACATTTTTTAGCTATTCAAAAAAAACGTCTACAGATAGCCATATAATCTAATTGACAAAAAATACTTATATCCTAAAAAGAGAATATAAAATTTATTCATGGGTATTTTTTGTACCCTTCCTTAATTTGCTGAATTTCCTCCCTCATCATCGTCGTCATCCTCAGCCCCCTCCTCTTTCCCTGCCTTCCAAAATAAAACCAAAAGCCCTCCCATAACCGCTCCCAATCCTGCTGTTTGGAATAGGACAAGCGTTGGATTTGAATTTGGATTGATTAAATACCACACACAAGTAGAACCGATCTGTGGCATAGCAAGCACTAAAATAAGCAGAAAGACAATTATTGCCCCAATGAGATATATCTTTTTCATGATCTATTTTATTTTTAATTTATTTAATTTTATCATAAGTCTATCTTGCATATCAATAAAAGGTATTATGAATTTATGAGTATTTCTAAAAACATTCAATCTATTCAAAAGAAGATTGCCGAAATCGCCTCAGAACCGGTCACACTGATTGCCGTGACGAAAGGCCGAAACCTGAATGAAATTCAGGAAGCTATCACTGCTGGTATTACCCATATTGGTGAGAATCGACTTCAAGAAGCTAAAGAAAAACTCCCCCACCTTCCCAAAAATATAACCAAACACTTCATTGGGCATCTACAAAGCAATAAAGTAAGGGAGGTAGTAGCACTTTTTGATGTGATTCAGAGCGTCGATAGCTTGAAACTTGCCCAGAAAATTAATGATGAATGTCAAAAAATTGATAAAGTGATGCCAATTCTGATTCAAGTGAATATTTCGAATGAACCTCAGAAAGGTGGGCTACCTCCAAATGAAGTGATTGAGCTAATTGAAATGACTAAGGATTTACCTAATATTCATATTGAGGGATTGATGGCGATTGGTGAGCGAACAGACGATGAAAAAGTGGCTATAAATGGCCTTAGAAAGCTAAGAACCCTTTGTTATGAATTGCAAAAAAAGCCCAGAAATAGGATTAAATAATCCTACCGTTCCATATGAATGAGTGAAAATTTTCTATTGGCGATTCAAGAAGGTTCTAATATGGTCCGAATCGGACGAGGTATTTTTGAGTGAATTTAATCGCTAGTAAACATGGCTCTTATTTGGCTTCTATCAAGCGTTCCATACGAGTTCAGGAGCTTTCTCCATTGCACCTTTAATTCCTCCTCATTTTTAGCTTCATTAAGGTGATCTTTAACTCTCTCTAGCAGATCACCTTTCCCCAAGAATTCTTCTAGTTTGCCATAATAGCCTTCAAGCTTTTCTGTCATACCTGCCCTCTCGTCAGCAGCATCAATAATATCCTCTACCCCTCTGTTTACAAAAAGATTAATCCATTTTTCAAGCTCTGGTCCAAAAGCTGCCTCAACTTCATCAAAATGTTGACCAATAGAATCCCCATCCCCCTTAAGTAAATGACTATATCTATCAGCAATATCATCTACTGTCTGAAGTTTTTCAAGCTTATCGATTTCAATAACGAGATCTACCCCTCGATCTTTATCACCACTCTCAAATGCCGCATCTTTTTGCCTTTCAAGATCAGCAATGTATTCTTCTTTTTTTTCTCGAGAAAAGGCGAGCTCAAGAATTTGATTCATTTCGTCGGCATAATCCTGAAGTGCCTGATCAGTCGCTTCATCATTATCAGGCATAATCCAATTGCTATACTCACTGTCTGCCTGCTTCTTGAAGGCATTTAAATGCCTTTCAATTGTTTCTTGTTGATCTCTTACATATGAGCTTAAGCGATGATTTTCTCTGCCCAGTTCGCCCAAATCATCTTTCTCTGAACTCAGTTGGAATTGATCCACATCTTTAGGGTCATCTACAACCTTTACGGGCTCAAAATTTTCAGCAGACATTTTTTAAAGATTAGAAAGTAAATTTTCAGCTTCATCAGATTCCTGGGTTTTTTCGGATTCTTCGGCTTTTTTATAAGCAGTTTTTGTATCTTTTACTATTTTCTCGTCTATCTCTTTGAGCTGATCCCCTGTTTTTTCAAGCAATGCATTTTGAGCCTTCACATAAGCCTGATTTGCTTTTAGCATTTCTTGAGCCATTTGAAGGTAGTCGACAATTTTTTGCTTTTCTTCCTCAGTAAAAACATCGATACGTTTTATCACTCCCTGATAGTTTTCTGGTGTCAGAAGATCTTTATTTTGCTGAATGATTTTTAGAACGTCGTCTTTGGTCATAAATTTTTATTTTTTATCTTACCATTTTAGCATAAATTCAATCTATTTTCAAGCCAAACAAGCCAAAAAGCCCATTTCATATCAACCCTAATAGAAAGATGGCTTAAAATTAACTTTCCCTGCTAACAATAAGACTTGCGAAATTTAAGGCAGGAAATAAAACTTCTTTTACTTTCATTCCCATTGCTCTTTTTTCTGGATCTTCTTTTGTGCTCCTTTTCCATTGAATATAGGCATCTTTCATCTCAGGAGATTCAAGTTTTTTGGTTGCTTCAATATAATCTTCAGCTGCAATCCGCATGTCTTCTCTGTCTTCTGACTCAATCGCAGAATAAAGCGCCCAAAAGACATCCAATACCTCATCAAAACCTTCTACTTGGCTCATTCCACTCTCTTCGGCATTAAGATCAAGATTGTCTATTGATAAATTCAAAAACATTTCTTCAAGGCTAGGTAGCCTTTCAATATCTTCTGGAGTAGGTGTAAGATTTTCTTTGGGTAAGTTCAATTTTACCCTTGGCTTTCTAGAAGATGGAGAAAATTTAGATTTCCTTAAATCAATCCTAGAAGAGGTTTTTGTGGGCTCATTTAAAGTTGTTTCGGCCTTATTTAGAGCAATATTGGCCTCTGTGTCTTTTTTTGAAACTAAGGCTCCTCCTCCCACCAAAGCGGCGGCCAAAACCAACCATAACCAACGTCGATTTTTTTTAATACCCAACCCCCTTTGAGATGGGACTTGCCTTTGGTTTAAACTTTCAAATGACATAGTATTTTGTTGGCATTCAGGATATCTATCTTACACTATTTTATTTATTTGTCAATAATAAGCCTATTACAAAAATAAGACCTTCAAATCTATCAAACCTAAAATTATTAAAAACTATAAGCTCCTCTCTTTCTTTTCCACTTTAAACGCCTCAAGAATGTCTCCTTCCTGAACGGGCTGAAGAACTTTTATACGAACTCCACATTCAGATCCCTTTTCAAGGTCGGTTACATCTTCCTGTACGTGCTTAAGGGATTCTAACTGAGTTTCGAATAGCATTTCCCCATCTCTCATTACGCGAACCATTGCCCCTTTTTCTATCTTCCCTTGCGTCACCTTACATCCAGCGATCACCCATTTCTTTTTGTCTAGGAAAATCTGCTTGATTTCCATCTTTCCAAGGTCAATAACATTTATTTCTGGCTCAAGCATACCGGATAGAATCGCTTTTACATCCTCGGTAAGCTTATAGATAATGACGTAATTTTTAATATCCACCCGTTCTTTTTCGGCTAATTTTTGTACATGGACATTGGCCTTTACATGAAAGCCAACCAAAAGCGCCTGACTTGCCGAAGCCATCACGACGTCGGTATCAGAAATATTCCCAACGCCACAGTGAATCGCTTTCACTGCCACATCGTCGTTTTTAATCTTGCTTAAGGCCTGTAGAATAGCCTCCAAAGAACCTTTTGTATCTGCTTTTACAACCAGTTTTAGGTAGTTGATTTCTCCCGTGTTGATCTGTGACACGATACGCTCTACCATCGAACCATCATCATTATCTTCTTGATGACGCTTGAGATCCATAACTTGATTTAAGCGCTCTTTTGCAATTTTTTCGTTCTTAAATGCCTGTAAAATATCACCAGCCCTTGGTACCTTACTAAGGCCAGAAATTCGTGCCGCACCTGATGGGGGAATATTTTTAAGATTTTCGCCTTTGTGATTCTGCATGGTTTTTACACGACCGATTGTATCTCCTACCACGACTGAGTTTCCTGCTTCTAAAGTTCCTGTGTTCACCAAAATGGTTGCCACTGGCCCCAGAGAAGGATCCAAATGTGCTTCTACTACAGTTCCTACCGCCATTCGTTTTGCATTCGCCTTTAAAACTTCCATCTCAGCGACTAGTAAAATCATTTCTAAAAGAGTATCGATCCCTTCACCCGTGTGCGCCGACACAGGAACCATGATCACTTTTCCACCCCAATCTTCTGCCTGCAAACCATGTTCAACCAGCTCTCCCTTAACCTTATCGGGGTTTGCATTGGGTTTATCCATTTTATTGATCGCCACAATGACCGGTACCCCTGCCTCTTTGGCATGATTAAGCGCTTCAACGGTTTGTGGCTTTACTCCTTCATCGGCCGCTACCACCAAGATCGCGATATCGGTTACTTTTGCTCCACGAGCACGCATTGATGTAAATGCTTCATGCCCAGGAGTATCAAGAAAAGTAATCAAGTGACCACTCTTTTCTACCTGATAAGCACCAATATGCTGAGTAATTCCCCCTGACTCCCCTGCGACCACATCGGCGTTACGAATCGTATCGAGCAATTTCGTTTTTCCGTGGTCGACATGTCCCATTACCGTTACGATCGGAGGACGTTCTTTGAGCAGGCTTTTATCTTCCTCGTGCAATAAGGCCTTTAAATTCCCCTCAAACAAATCTTCGGATGTCACTTCTTTCTCCATCATTTTCACCTCCATATTAAGTTCTGCCGCCACTACAGCAGCCGTATCAAAATCAATTTTCTGATTGATAGTTGCCATAACCCCATTCTTAAATAAGTTGGCGATCACATCGGTTACTGGCAAACCGCATTTCTCTGAAAATTCTTTTACGCTAATTACTTCAGGGATTTCAACCACCCCTGTTTTTTTCTTAATTTGAGGCTGAGCTTTTGGACCCCTTTTTTGACCCGTTGCACGTGATTTTTTTTGAGCCTTAAAATGCTCGCGATCCACCTCCTTCTCAATCGCTATCGCTTCCGCACTCAAACCTTTTTCCCCCTCTCCCACATCGTAAGTCACGCGGGCCACTTGAATTTTTCGACCTGTATGAGGATGGCGCATAGCACTCAAAGCTATTTCCTCTGGTCGCCTATACCCCCCTTTGCCCCTGCGCTTTCCTTTTGATTTATAATAAGTTTTAGGAGTCTCCACTTTCTTAACTTCACCCCCTGTTGTTGCTGGCTTTTTATTCAACTCAATTCGCCTTGAAACAGAAACCTGAGCGGTTTTCTTAGCTTCAATAGTTGGTGTTGATTTGGGAACCTCCCCTCTTTTTTCTTCAACAACTACCTCAGTCTTTTTATCATCTTCCTCCTCCTCTTTCTCTTCTTTTTTAACTACTTTCTTTTTAACAACTCTCGGCTTTTTTTCTGGCTTTACCTCTTTGTCATCTTTCATAACAACCGCCGCTCGCTTTCTTTTTAGAGTTGGCTTTACCTTCCCCTTTAAAAAACGTACCAATCCTGATGCCAAAGCGTCATCCACTTCGTGAGCAGTGGTACTGATTCCAAAATTCGTCTTAACGAGCTCTCGTCGGAGCTCTTGTGTGGTAATACGAAGTTCTTTAGCGATGTCCGCTAAGCGCATAAGGGTACGGTTAAAAAAAGCGCTAAAAGATTATCAGACTTAAGCCAGAGAGGCAAGCCAAATAGTGCGAGTGCGAGTCTCAAGTCTCAAGTGGACACTTACCTGGGGATTAATTTTGAACGATGGTGGTCGCCATGTCATCAAGTTCCTCTTTCATCTCCAAAGGGCCTGTTAATAAGAAGTGACTATCGTCATCGCGCTCTACCTCAATTAAATAGTTATCACCTTTCATTTCCTTCTTTCCCAAGCTCATTTCATCGAGAATTTCTAATGTGATTTTCGAATCGGTGACGTGATCCATTGAATCTTCTCCGAATCCAACCGTCCAAACGGTGTTTTCAATGGAGCCGAAACTTCGGTAATACCAATTTTTTGGATACTGAACGGAAAAATCTTTGTGAGGGTTTTCATACAATCTCATCCCATCAAGAATCGTCTGAACTCCCCCATCACTACCCGCCTTTACTATTTTTTGTTCATATCGGATGAGAACTTCTTCTCCATCCAAAAGTATCCAGTCACGCTCTTCGCCCGCCTCAAAATGAGCCTCTTTTTCAAAGTTGAATTCATCAGCAGAAGAGGTGTAACTAAAAAGAGTTCTAAATTTCTGATCGTCCACCAAATAAACCGCTGCGATTAAATTTTGTTGATCAATCACTTCAAACTGAACCACCTCAGCTCCATCAGGAAGAATGGTTTCTTGATGCTTTGTGAACACCATAACCACCTTTTCAACCTCACTAACCTCAGCAACTTCTTCGTCAGGTTCATCGGACATTGCCTCATCGTCTAATTCAGCAGAAAAATCTTCCGATTCCATGGATTCCTCTGGTTCATCCAAACATTCGTAACTGGTGGGGCACCCATCCTTGTTTAAATTCTTTGTTTCGTAATTCGTACAACCTGTTGGTGTTGAAACGTAAGGACAATCTAAATCCAATTCAATATCATCCACCGAGATACAAATTCCTTCTGCATCTTCTTCGCCACTCGTGAGCTCACAACGGAATTCTTCTGGGCAAACTATGTTTTCTTTTCCTCCACATTTTTCCCCACTTTTTGTTTTACTCACTAAAACCTTAAAGCTTTCTAGGAATGAATAAAAGAATTCCTTTTGCTCATCGGTTCCTTGAAAAATGATTTTATAAACTTTTTCTTTCGATGGATTTGAGCTGTAAATACGAATCTCACCCTCTTCGGTGTAGCGAAGGGATCGCTGAGAACCAATGGTGATTGGCGTTCCATCTTCAATTTCTTTCGACGTAACGAATTCATCTAGCTCTACATCGGTACTAAAAACGTCGATCACGACAATTGTTTTACCATTCCCACGCAAGGTGATGGATTGAGTTTCTTCTAATAATTCCCAGAGAGATGGGTAATTAAACATAAAACCGAATTTACTATTTTCATATTCATTGCTCTCTCCGTCCTCCATCCCCCCTTCGATCACCACTTCTTTTACATTAAACACTTTGGCTTTCCCATCGATCGAACTCTCCATTTCCCCTGAAACAACCACCTCTTTATCGAGATAATTATTTAAATTAACAATGGAGCTTTGAATCACAATAATCTCACCGTCTTCGGTTTGAATTTGATGGGTTCCATCGTTGTAAATATCAATGTCAAAATTCTCAATCACCCCCTTGTAAGAGCTTGCCTCAGGTTCTGCATCCACTCGATCTTCTAAATCGGGTGCTGAGTTACCACAAGCCGCCACTAACATGATAGAGAGAGTAACCAAAAGTAATTTAAACCAATTTTTCATAACACTTAAAATTAACGAAATAACGATATCACTGTATGAAGGGCAGTATCGTGAAGTGAATTATACAGAATTTGCTTAAAAAATAAAGTGGTCATACTTTTTCTCCCGCTTGCGGGATCTCGCCTTGCGATGATTTCCCCTTTATTGTTAACCTATCCCCCATTTGAAGGGGGGTATATAATTTTAATTTTTTAATTTTTCATTTTTGTCGTATTGTTATTATGTTATTACGTTTATTAAATATGTTTATTGCTTTTGAAGGCCTAGACGGTTCCGGATCCTCCACTCAATCCCGTTTGCTAGCGGAAAAATTAGAGAAGAATGCTCATGCTACATTGCTTACCAAAGAGCCGACGGGTGATAATCCGATTGGAAAGCTCATTCGTGAAGTGCTTCAGCATAAATGGGAAGCATCCCCAGAGGGGCTTCAGCTTCTTTTTTGCGCCGATCGCGCTGAGCATTTGAAAAATGAGATTGAACCCGCGCTTAAAAACGACCAGATCGTCATCACCGACCGCTATCTATTCTCGACAATCGCTTACGGTGCCTTGGCGGTGAATGATATTAAATGGCTCGAAAGCCTCAATCAGCATTTCCGTCTGCCCGACATAACCTTTCTATTCAAATTAGATCCTGCGATTTGTATTGAACGCATTCAAGGCCGTGGCAGTGAGTTTGAATTGTTTGAAAAGCAGGAAAAACTGGAGAAAATTTGGGAGAATTACGAAAAAATCGCCTCTGATTATCCGAATATTCATGTCATCGATGCTACCAAAACTATTGAGGAAATTGCGGAGGAGATTTGGGGGATTGTTGGAAAATCTATTTAAAGAGGGCTTTTAATGTTCTGAATTGCTGTTTTAGTAATCTGAGTATAAAGCTGGGTCGTTCTTATGTTTGCATGCCCCAAAAGCGATTGAACATACCGAATATCGGTCCCATTTTCGAGAAGATGGGTGGCAAAACTATGACGAAGCGAATGAAAAGTGGCCTCTTTAGAAACATGAGATCTTTTCATTGCATTCGATAAAATCTTCTGCACCGTCCGACGAGCCAATTTACCGCCACGCTCACTTACAAATACTGACTCATTTAAATCCCTGTTAAGCAGAAGTTCTTTGAGATCAGACTTAATTGATACCGGCAAAACTGTCATTCGATCCTTCTTGCCCTTCCCTTGCCTCACCCAAATCACCTCCTCATCCCAGTCCACATCTCTAATTTTTAAATCAATTACCTCGCTCAATCTCAACCCAGCCCCATAAGCCATACAAATAAGCACACGATGCTTCAGGTTTGGAGTGTTGTATCTGAGCTGTCGGATTTCATCTCTTGAAAAAATAACAGGAAGTTTATTAGTCCTTCTAGGATATCGAACGTTTATAGGCTCATTAATTTTAACCACCTGCTGGTAATAAAATTTAACTGCATTCAAATAAAGAGAAATTGACTGTGACGCCAAACCTCCTTGTTTTTTAATCAACAAAAACTCCCTCAACCTCTCTTCGGAAAAATATCTAAAATTTGACTTCAAATACTCAAAATAACCCCGCAGACATCTGGAATAATTCTCAACGGTTCGCGGACTGTAATTTCGATACTCCAACTCGTTTCTTAATGCGCTTAATTCTTCATGATACATAAAATACTTGGTTAAAATGCTATTTATTCACCGTTATACAAAAGAGTTTTTGAATTTAGTGCACATAGCGTGTAAAGTCAAGTATGTTATGTGCAATATTGCGCATAGAAACGAGTTAGCGTAAAAGCCACAAGTTTTCTCTCTTTAATAAAGGAATTTAATACAGTAATACCCTAAGCTATTGTTTATTTTTGTTTTTAGTTTTCTTAGGTAGGTGAAATTTTGTTCAATTTACTCTTGATTTGGTGAACAGATATTTACTATAATTGAATTAATCTTTATAAATAAAT
>CBDUQS010000019.1:0-24049 GCA_965369815.1 uncultured bacterium
TAATAATTTTTTAAGCTTCGGATGCCTCTTAGATACAAGACAAAACTCATTATAGCCCTTCACTATACCATCAATAGGTGATGATTCGTCACTTGTGATTTTAGATTGGAAAAAATGCTCAACAGTATCATGAACAACTTTTGCTTTAGGAATCTTAGGGGCCATACTCATAGCCAACTCTCGTTCTCGCTCAATGATAGTAAGAAGCCTTTCTTCAGCACCCATTTTTTCTAACATTTGCCATTCTAGTAACTCTGGGGTATCAAGAAGTAAAATTCTTTTTCCTGCCAATGGCTGATTTAAGCCCCAAGCTTTTTCAATCATCCTTCTTTCAGGATCCCTCCACCCCTTTTCTTTGTTTGGATTATTATAATTTGGATTTTTCTCTTCGTTAAACCTATCATTTTGAATCTCTATGCCTGAAATAGTGCCTAATTCATTGGATAGCCCTTTTTCAGCAAATTCAATATCTTCCCATATTTCACTTCGTTTTTCCTGAGCTTTAAGCCTCAATTTTCCAGACAAATAAGCGGTGACAGCGGCTAGCTTATGAGAACTACATTTAAAAATCTTTTTCGCTAAAAAAAACCTTATTCTTTTTTTGTCAGCATCACTTTGAGCACCATGCATCATTAATACATATATCCATCTGCGCTGTCCTCTTGTAAAACCTTTATCACAAGATAGATCTCCTGGCTGCAAAGATTGAATAAAAAGAAGGTGTTTAGAGTCAATGGATGAGTAAAGCTCGTTTGTTGCTGAAATTTCTTCAGATGGCTCATCGTAAAGTTTAGTATCAATACTCTCATCAACATCGTAAACTTGTAAACTCATCCTGCATTTATCTAGGATCTCATTCAAAGTTGATGCAGAACCATTTAATTCGCCTGATCTCCAAGCTTTCATAGAAGTGACAGAGCGAGCAGACACCCCGAGTAGAGCGGCAAGCTGACCCCTGAAATTCTCAGTAAATTTTCTATTACCCTTATGATGGTCTAGTAGAATTCTCACAAGCTCTCCATCAAAGCGACTTTTCATTTTTTCTGCTTGATCTAAGGAACGAGGAGAGTATTCCCGAACAATATCTGTCATGTCAGCATACTTCCCTGACTTAAGTGATTTAATTTGCCCTCTTATAGATTGTATATAGTCACTATCAAGATCATCAGGATTTTTAATAACTTGTTCCAATTCTACTTCATGCTCTAGGAGTTCAATAAGCTCCTCTCTTTCTTTCTCAATAGCTTCCAAGATATTAATAGTTCGCTCCAAAATAACGAGAAAAAGCGCAATATCTCTCTCTTCCGCATTGCGGGATTTTAGTAAATCCGCCGCCTCCACACACAGCCGATCTCTGTCCAGATTAACCAAATCAAGATCGAAAACTATTTCACTAACTAAATCCTCAAAACGTTTATTTTCACCAGGTTTTATTAAGACAATATCTGAATCATACCAAAGCCTATCTTTTACAAAGAGCTTGCGCTCTTCACAGTTATCCATAATTTAAATCCGTGAATATAAGGTTAGAATTATAGACTAAAATATGTGTTTGTCAATATCTCAGCTCAAAGTTGACTATTCATACCCCCTTTGATAATCTGATCAAGGTCTCTACAACATCACCTATTATTCAATGACACTTTCAATAAAAAATGAGGCTGAGCTAACAGATAAGCTTGGTCAGGTTATTTATATTGCCGGAAGCCAATGGGGAGATGAAGGAAAGGGTAAATTAGTCGACATTCTATCTCAGCATTACGATATCGTCGCTCGATGCGCTGGTGGTGCCAATGCGGGACACACTATTGTGGTGAAGGAAGGAGGGGAATCTAAAAAATTCGTTTTTCATCTTATGCCATCAGGCGTTCTTCATGAGGGGAAAATGTGTGTGATTGGAAATGGAGCAGTGGTGGAAATCCCGACATTATTCGAAGAAATCAGCATGCTTAAGGAAAAGGGGATTGATATTCATGGAAAGCTTAAAATCAGTGATCGCGCTCATTTACTGCTTTCTTATCATAAGACTATCGATGGCATCCAGGAGGATCGAAAAGGGGAAAGTAAAGTAGGAACCACCAAACGAGGAATTGGCCCTTGCTACACAGATAAAGCATCTCGAATTGGTATTCGGGTGGGGGATTTATTAGACTTCAGCCTATTCGCCGAAAAATTTCGCGCCAATGCTGAGCGTCACATGAAAGTATACGGTTTTGAATTGGATATTGAGCAAGAAATCAATTATTACAAAGACGCCATTGAGTCCATTGAGCCATATATCGACAATACCGCTAAGTACATCAACGAAAGTTATAAAGAAGGTAAAACGGTGCTTGCCGAAGGAGCTCAGGGAACCCATTTAGATATCGATCATGGAACTTATCCCTACGTCACTTCGTCCAACACCACCAGTGGTGGTGTGAGTACAGGTCTTGGAATTGGCCCTAATAAAATCACCAATGTAATTGGAATTATGAAGGCTTATACCACTCGTGTGGGTGAAGGCCCTTTCCCATCTGAATTACCACTCAAGGAAGCGGAAATGTTGAGAGAACAAGGAGCTGAGTACGGAGCAACCACAGGTCGACCTCGTCGTTGTGGCTGGCTCGATATCATTGTTGTAAAAGAAGCCGTTATGCTCAATGGGCTCACTAGCATTAACATGACGAAATTAGATGTTCTAACAGGAATCACCCCCATTAAAGTCGCTGTCGGTTACAAATTAGACGGAGAAAAAACCGACTACATTCCCTTTTCTCTCAAGGATTTTGAAAACGTAGAAGTGGAATACATTGAAATGGAAGGGTGGACAGAGGATATTAGCAAAGCTAAAACCTTTGAGGAGCTTCCTGAAAATGCAAAAGCTTATGTAAAAAAAGTAGAAGAATTAGTTGAAACCCCCATTAATTTTATTGGAGTGGGAGTTCATCGGGATGAAATGATATACCGCTAACTAAAGTCTCAAGTGCGAGTGCGAGTCACAAGTGGGATTTTAGCCCTTGAGACTCGCACTCGCACTTGCACTTGCACTTATATTATTATGTATGAAATTGAAGCAAAAGTGCCTCTTACAAAAGCGGATTTTCAGAGACTAAAAAAGGAAATCCAAAAAATCGCTGTCCTAAAAGGAGAGAGTATAAAAAAAGATACTTATTATGGTGATCGAACAAATTTTCTTTTTCGCATTCGTGAAAAAAACGGACAGGGAGTACTAAATATAAAAAATAAAAAAGTAGAGAAGGGGATTGAAGTAAATCAGGAGATCGAATGTGGAGTTCATTCAAAATCAAAATTCCACCAGTTCTTAAAAAAAATAAATATCCATCCACACGCTAAGAAGGAGAAGAAAAGTGAGGTTTATAAGTTTAAATCAATGCAAATCGAGCTGAACACAATTAAAGGATTGGGACATTATCTTGAAATTGAGAACCCCGTTAAGACAAAAACAGAAATTCCCAAAGCGAAAAAGGCTTTACGAGAGCTCTTCTCTCAGTTAGGCTTTACCCCCAAGAACTTTGAAAAAAAATATTATATTGAACTTCTAGAAGAAAATAGATAATGATTCTTAAATTTTTTAAGCGAAAACCACAGGAGAAAGCGATTGTTGCCCTCGACCTGGGTACAGAAAGCGTGAAAGCGATTGTTTTTAATATTGAAGAAAAACAGAGTATGAGCGGAGAGGTTATTGGAAAGCGTGGAATAATCAGGGGGGTTGGAAAAGTAAAACAAAGACCAGGAGACCTTCAAAGCAATAACATTACCGATATTGCCAGCGTAATTAAGAACGCTAAAGAATCCATTCGAATCGCTTCTCAGGAAGCTGATATGAGCCCTCAGCAATTGGTTATGGGAATTTCAGGAGAACTGGTTAAAGGGGCAACTTCAACCCTTAGTTACAAACGAGAAGATTCTGAGGCTAAAATCAATATTACAGAATTAAGGAATATTGTTCACAAGCTTCAGTGGAAGTCTTTTGCAGAAATACGAAAAAAACTAAGTGAAGAAACAGGCTATCCAGAAATTGATGTAAAATTGGTCAACAGCTCAATTGTCGATGTAAGAATCGATGGATATAAAGTGACCAATTTAATGGGCTTTCAGGGGAAAGAGGTTCAAATGTCAATCTTTAATTCATTCGCCCCACTAGAGCACTACGGAGCTCTTCAGAAAATATCCGACGAAATAAACCTTGATTTACTCGGTATTGTTTCGGAGCCATTTGCACTCTCAAAATGTCTGAGTTACGAAGAAAATGGAACAGGCTCCGCTATTTTTATAGACGTAGGCGGAGGGGGGACTGATATCGCCATTGTTTCTAATGGATCAGTCGTGAATACCAAAATGTTCGGAATTGGCGGTCGAACCTTCACCAAAAGACTATCCGTTGAACTCAATATATCCCTAAAAGAAGCAGAACAACTTAAATTTGCTTATTCTGCCGATAAACTGGAATCGAAATCGAAGAAAATTATTGAAACTATTATTAAAGATGATGTTGAAATATGGCTTGAAGGAGTGGTTTTGGGGTTATCTGAATTCAAAGAAAAAACCCTTCCAATACGCATTTTTCTCTCCGGTGGTGGCACCTACCTACCAGAGATAAAAGAAGCGCTTAATGAGCGAAAATGGTACAAAAAGCTTCCTTTTGCCAGTAATCCACAAGCCAGCTATATAACCCCTAAAAATCTTCCCAACTTGATTGATGAGACTAAAAAGATGAAAGATAGGGGAGATATCGTTCCGCTTGCATTGGTTAATGTAGGGATTGAGTTGGCAGGTGAAGAAAATATTGTACAAAAGGTTCTAAAGAAAGTGATCGGAATCATGCAAGTTTAATTAAATAAAAAAACCTAACTAATCTAATTAGTAATCGGTAATTATTAATTAGTAATTAAGAAACAGGGGACTTTTTAAGTTATATCATTAATCCCGTACAATATATCTTATACGGTATTAATAGTCTCAATTACTGTAATTTGTAGAAAAGCCAGTAACTAGACTTCCTCGGCGGTTATAATCAAACGTCTTAACGTGGTTCCAACCGGTGAACATGTCATTAAGGTTGAAATCTTTTTATCGGTGGGTTGGGCAAGAACCTCAACGTTATTCGGCTGAACTTCTCTTTTGTCAATAATTCGATAGGTATATTGACGTTGATTGTAGTAAACATGGTACTTATCACCAACTTCCAATTTACCAAGCGTAGCAAAGACATCTTTAAACTTACCAGGATCCCATGGGTAATAAGAGCTATGACCCGTTAAAAACACATTTCCAAACTGACCAGGCTTAGCTGTTCCAGGATAATGAACAATTCCCTCTCTAAGACCATCTTGAATTTGCTTCTCAAGATCATGCCAATTTTCCCCCTCAATGTTATCAGTGCTCATATTGACTAAAGGAACGCTTTTCCCAAGTTTTGGAATAACTAATCGATTATCCGTTGGCACAATGGGCATATCGACCCATGAATAAGATTTTCGAATATCCTTTTTATCAGGAAGTTCGGGTAGTAATAATGAAGGATCAATAATCTTACTTCCCTCCCCTGCTGCTTCTTCTAAAATCCCCTGAGCTCTCACTTGAGCATCTGGGTTAATAACTCCAGAAAAAATCTGCTTATAAGCACTAAAGTTAAGAGCGAAAAACGATGTTGAAAAGATCAACCCCGTAACCACACAAAAACGAATGAATTGCCAAAATTTCTCAGGAAATGAGATTTTTTCAAGTTCAAGGCCAGCGTTTTGGGATTTATATGAAATATGCATTTAGTTATAAATTATAACATATTCTAGACTTATTTTCAATACAATCAAGTCCTGAATTCACTAATAATTTACCATAAATAGCTTATTTTGTCAATATCTCTTATTCTGATTCAATACGAGGGAAAATAATAAACCCTTCACCAAGACGATTCCACTGAGTTACCACACCCCATCCATTCTCCTTCACAGAGTCAATTGTTGGAGAAAGGCCTATTTGCTGGCGAATTTTGGCAGAGCTAAGTGGGATAATGGGGAAAGTCATAAGGGTGATATGGCGAATGAGTTCGAGTAGATTACATAAAATTGCTCTCCCCTTTTCAGGATTTTCCTTCAAAAGAGCCCATGGCTTTTCTTCTTCTATTTTTCGATTCGCAAAATCAACCATGCGCCACACATGAAAAACAGCCTCATGAAGGTTGTAAGCGTCCATATCCGAAACGTATCGCTTCCAGGTCTCATCAACCTTATCCTTAAAAGGCTCATGAAACTGGGTAAAGGTGAAGTCTTTGATTTCATTACGACTAATAAGGGTATGGACACGATTAACTAGATTCCCAAGATTATTGGCTAAATCCGAATTATACCGCTCGACAAACATTTTATCGTTAAAATCACCGTCACGCCCAGCAGGAATCTCACGAGTTAAGTAGTAACGCAAGGCGTCCGCTCCATACTCATTAATCACTCCAACAGGGTCAATCACGTTTCCAATCGATTTACTCATCTTTTCTCCATTATGAGTGATGAATCCATGCACCAATATACCCTTAGGAAGAGGAATTCCAGCAGACAACAGCATTCCGATCCAAATGCCCGCATGAAAGCGAACAATATCTTTGCCAATCACATGAAGATCAGCAGGCCAGTAGGTTTTAAATTTCTCTGAATTCTCTGCATATCCAAGGGCTGAAATATAATTTGTGAGGGCATCACACCATACGTACATCACTTGATCAGGATCTCCTGGAACCTCAACTCCCCATGGAAGAACCGACTTTGGCCGTGAAAAGCTAACATCGTGAAGCCCTTCCTTTATTAAATTAAGAATTTCCTGTTTTCGATTAGCAGGAGCAATAACAAGCTCATCACTTTCAATCAATTCACCAATTTTCTCGCTGTATTTTGAAAGTTTGAAAAAATAGTTCTTTTCCTTCACTAAAGTGGGAGCCTTTTTATGAGCAGGGCATTTCCCATCAATCAAGTCTCTTTCAATCATAAAAGCCTCACAACCTTCACAATAAAGCCCTTCATATTCTTTTTCGTAAATATCCCCCTTATCAACCAGTTTTTTCCATAGCATTTGGCATGCAGGCCAATGCCTTTCCTTGTCAGATGTTCGGATAAAATCGTCGTTAGAAAGGTTTAAAAGAGGCTTTAAATCCTCAAAGGTTTTAGTATGACGATCAACAAAAGCCTGAGTGTCTTCTCCAGATTTTTGAGCAGAATTATAAATTTTGACTCCGTGTTCATCGGTACCCGTTAAGAAAAAGGAATCATACCCCATCAAACGCTTATATCGAGCGATAACATCGGTCATCACAAACTCAAGCGCATGCCCCATGTGAGGGGGCGCATTCACATAAGCGATCGCCGTGGTGGTATAAAATTTAGCCATGAAAAAAGTAAGATAACAACTGTAAAGATACATTAAAATAAGTGCGAGTGCGAGTCTCAAGTCTCAAGATCAATTTACTTGCGACTCGCACTCGCACTTGAGACTTTTTTAGATGGTTGCCTTAAAGATCAAATCAATCACATTCGTCACAATGGCGAAAGAGAGAATAACCGCAAGAAGACCGATCACCGCATATTTAATCGTTTTCTTCGCACCATCCATGCGTTCTTGATCTCCAAAAGAACTGATGTAACGAATACCACCAATCACTAAAAATAAAACAGCGGCTGCCCCTGAAACATATAAAATTAAATCCACTATATACAAAAGAAGAGAGTTGATTTTAGCGTCCGCCGTCATATCTTTATTTCCCATGCCAACCGGAAGGTTTTCAGGTCGAAACACTTCATCCCGAAAGGTATCAATATCAATCCCCAATACATCGGAAATATAAATGGGGAAAAGCAGAACGGTTCCTAAGATGTGGAATAAGTATTTTTTCATAATCTTAAAATTTAAAACTTGAGACTCGCACTCGCACTTGAGACTTAATTAAATAAATCCAAAGAAATCAATATCCGTAACTGCCTTAATAATAGCGAAAGCAAGGGTTACAAAAGCAAAGCCAATCAATGAATAATAGAGCATACTTTTTGCTTTTGAAATTCGCTCATCGTTACTAAAAGCCATCACAAACATAATACCCGATGTCACAAAAGAAACTAGAACCGCAAGAGAAGCAAATCGAAATAAAATACGAATGATCCCAGGAATAAAATCCTCTAAAAGATCCCCATCAGGAACTCCAGACTCATCATCTCCCGCGATCCTTCCAGGGCGGGAGGGAGAAAGAAGATAAATATTAATCCTACTAACACCACTATTGTTATCATCGTCTCCGCTAAGAGCCTCTGATTCCTTTTCATTAAAGTCACTACTTGGCTCAAGTGTCACTTCATCAATCTGATTATCAACGTTTAATTTCATAAAAGAAAGGACCAATGGCTCTGTATTTTCCACCAAGGTAGTTGCACCCGTTTTTTTAGCATCATCGGTAATCAGAGCGTCTACGCGAGCCTTAACTGAAACATAGGAATTAAAAACATCTAATTGTCGATTGACCATTAAAAGTTTTGCCTGAGCAGTAGCCCGGCTTATCTCATCACCTTCGTTGGCAGCTTCAGCCAATGAAGCCTGCTTAGTACTAAGCGCTTCAGCACGATCTTCAAACTCATTCGCATAAACAGATGGGAAAAAGAAGGAAGAAACAAGTAATAATAAAATAGGGATTTGAAAGAATTTCATTTTAGGTGATTTTCAAATTAGTAATAATTTTAACAATACCAAAGGCAGTGATCGCAATCACTAAACCAATAATAGCGTAAGTGATTGTTTTTTGAGCCGCTTTATGTTTTTCTTCATCACCATAAGCTGTCATGTACTGATAGCCCCCAATAATCAAGGCGATAACAGCTAACGCAACCGCCAATCGAACGGTATAAGTGATAACAAAAGGAAGAACCTTACTAAAAATAAAACTTCCTTCAACATCTCCCGTCAAAGATTGATTACCTCCAGGGAGAATGTCACCACCAATAGGCTTAGTCAGCTTAACTTCTCCACGATTCAGACCCTGAGCAAGAGCCGAGGGAATGGTGATAAAAGAAAGGAGATAGGCGGTAATAATAAAATTTTTCAGTCGATTCATAATAAGAAAAAAATTAAGAGCTATTTGATAGCAATCTGAAAGCTATTTGGTGTACCTAGAAGGCAAAGAAAGTTGGATTAATGGTGTAAAGAATCAAAGAAGCGGTAAACCACAAGATGATTCCTGTGATTGCCTTAGCAATACGTGCTTTACCTTCGGTAACTTTACTCTCATCTCCTCCAGAGACAGTCATCTGAATCCCTCCAATTACTACAAATAAAACCGATACACCAATAATAAGCCCCGACATATAAGAGTAAATTAAGCCCAAGTAACCATATAGGAGTCCAAAAGGCCCTTGGTAAGGCTTATCGGCATCTTCAGTTAAAATAGCTTGAAGTGGGCCTCGTTCATTTGCTCCAATTGATCCCCCTCGCCAAAGATTCATCGCACAACCAACATCAGGAGTACACTCTTCAGTAAAAAGGTCATATCCTGGCTTTCCACCAATCGGCTCTTCTAAAAAAAGACAATTCCGAGGAGGTCGAACCTCCCCTCCGATGTCCTTTGATGTACAATCTGATGGTTTTTTTGCCAACTTCTCATCGGCCGCTGCTGCACCCCCTTCAGCAGCATCTTCTGCGAAGGTAAAAAGAATTGGATTTAAATTGATGGCAATGAGTAAGAATAGAAAAGTTTTTTTGATTTTAGAGGAGTGGATCATAAGGCGTTAGATAAACTTTTAATAAGAAGTTGAACCGTGGTTACTAAAACATAAGCTCCCAAAACAAAGGCGAGGCCAATAACCGATTTTAACATATAAGACTTTCCTTTATCATACATCTCCTGACGACCTGCTGAAATTAGCATCATAAAACCCCCAACGACCATCATTAAAATTGCTGCCGAACCAATCGTTGCCGCCATAAGTGTGATTGTTCTTTCAAAAATAAAACCAATCCCCTTACGCGCCCAATCCTGCTCTTTAATATCCTTATGAGTCACAACTCCCAAGTCAAACATAAACTCCTCACTGCCGGAATCGTCAGATTGAGCCAGTGTTCTTTGATTAGAAAGAAAACCTCCCGTTAAAAATACGGCAGCCACAAGGGTGATAATTAGAACCTTTTTAAACATTTTTAGATTTTTTATTTTATGTGCCCATTTTATCACACTTTAAAACAAAAAATCTAGACCTCTAACGAGGATTGCTCCTTAGTTTCTGACGCCTTGATTTGAACCTTAATGTTTGAACTGAACTCCTCTGAGGCTTTTGGGCGTTCTACGTCTGGCAAGCTGGGATTAAGAGTTACTTCTCCATTGCTTATTTTGATCACATCTTTGTCAATTTTTCCAAATTCTTTCCCCATATTATTATAAGCATTCACCGTCGTTCCTAAGTGATTCCCCACTTTATTCATATAGTCTCCATAACTGTTTAAATGACGCCCCAAATCCCCCACTCGTTTTTGAATCTCTCGGGCAGATTGTTCGATTTGAAGGGCTTTTAAAGCCTGCATCACCGTTTGCAAATAAGCGTAAAAAGTCATGGGTGAAACCAGAATCACATGCTTTTTAAAGGCATATTCAATCAAATCATGTGTATTGATATCCAACGTTCCAATCTTGTAGCTGAGCAGGTTATAAAACACTCCATCGGCGGGAATAAACATAAAAGCAAATTCCGTCGTCCCCTCCTCCGGTCGAACATATTTAGCGGTTTCGTCGATTCGTTTTTTCAGATCAGATTTAAACTCTTTTTCAAGCCCCGATCGAACAGAGTCATTCTTTTCTTCCATTATTTTATTGTAATTCTCCAAAGAGAACTTCGCATCCACAGGGATTATTTTATCTTTCACAAAAATCGCCGCATCCACTGCCTCTCCGTTTTTAAAAGCATACTGCATTTTAAAATGAGTAGGGGGGAGTTGCTGTGAGAGTAGGTTTTCTAAAAAGAATTCACCCAAAATCCCACGCTGTTTCGGATTTTTCAAAATATTCTCCAAACTTTTCATCTGCTCCGCAAATCCAACCACTTGCTTATTGGTTTCATCGAGTTTCGTTAGTTTTTCGGTTACACTTTTAGTGTTATCCGCCATGTCTTTCACTATCTTAGCCGTGGCTGCAAATTGACGCTGAAGTGATTCATTTAAAGTATCTTTCAATTTACTCGATTGCTCATTCATTGTTTTATCTTGCCCACGAATCCCCTCCTGGATCTTAAACAAATGATCCTGAAGCATTTTCATCGATTGATCATCCTGAGGCTTTTTCATTTGTTCGGTCAGCCGATAAAGAAGAAATCCAACAACCGCCAATCCAGCAATGATGATAAGACTTGAAATTTCCATTTTTTATTGAAGTTTATAGAGTAAATTGATTTTACAATTAAATAATGAATTACGAAAGGAAAATTGTAACTTGCAGGTTATATGGGTGTTGTTTCGCAGGTTAGAAAACCTACTCTACAAACTATACAACCTCACCCGAAGCGAAGACTTTCCAGTCTGCGATTTGGGCCCATAATTCGTAATTAAATATAGTAAACATTTGTTCACTCGTCAAGAAAAGAATGAAAGGGTAAGATAAAAACAATCTAATTTTAAACCAATGAAAAAACTACTACTCATATTACCTCTCCTATTATTAACCGCTTGTCATCACGAGATTGAAGCTCCAACTGATGAGCCAATGAACATCACGAATTTCGAAGAATGCATCGGTGCGGGAAATCCAGCAATGGAAAGCTACCCACGTCAGTGCCAAGCCAACGGGCAAACTTTTACCGAAGTAATAACCTTACCGCCTGAAGTTTCAGAAGAATTGCCAGTCAATCCAGAAGGGCCAAGTGTAATGGAAACAAGCTGTAGTAATGGAGGAGGTATATGGCTAGCTGATTCCAATGAATGTGAAAATGCCAGTCAGAAATGGTGTGAGAAAAATGGTGGAAATTGGAATGAATGTGCATCGGCTTGTCGAAATCAGCCAGAGGCTGAAATCTGCACCATGCAATGCGTCCTCGTCTGCCAATTCTAAATTGTCGGAATATTCGACAACACTTTTTAGATTGCAATAGGGTAAAAAAAAGATAAGATAAACTACTCTATAATTTTGCCATGGTTTTAAAGAACGAAACATTCTCAGGTCTCCCTCAGCAAGTCGCAATCATCCGAAGGGCTGAGTCTCTCAGTCAGCAGATTATTGAAGAAATTCCTGAAATCGCCGATGATTACCGGGGTGGTGTAAATCAACGTGAAATAGCTGAAAAATATAAACTGGATCAGGAGGAAGGAATGGCAGTAGCCCGAACCGCTATTTCTCTGGCGCTCAAAAAACTCATTCCGAATAAAAGAGAGCGTCGTAAACTAAAAGATCAGATTCAAAAAAGAGCAGGCTATGAAGTGTTGGAAGATAAAATAGGGATTCATAAATTCACACGAGAGCAACGAAACAAGCTCGCGCTCCATTGTGGCATGGTGCCATGGGAAGACCATCTATTTGATCCTGAAACAGAAATGGATGAAATGCATTACTGCATTGAGCTACTTCAAAATCCTAGGCTCAAACGAGGAAAAAACGGCCGGCTTTGCATGGATTACGAACGAATCGCCAAAAGGCTAAATCGAGTCTTCCACAAACGAAAACCCATCCGAACCGCCACCAGCGTCCGCAACTTCAAATACCAAAAGTCAGGCCTATAATCTGTCGGAACGAAGGCTTTCCAGCCTGCGAGACGACCATCAGGTTTATAATTGGGCGCGGTCGCAAATCTTCCGATAAGCACAGAATCCACATTTAAACTTGGATGGAGTCGCTTCAAAATCCGATTGATTGATCTGATTCGCCACTTCAATAATCTCGGCGCGGGCTTTTTCAAGCTTCTCATCATCTGGCTCAGTCGAAACCTTCAAGTCATCGTCTAAAAAGTAAAGAGTCAGCTTACTAGCAGGCTGATTAAAGCATTCTTTCGCCGCCATCGCATAGATCTGAAGCTGCATATCCTTATCCACGTCTTTCTGAGATTTGGTTTTTCCCGTTTTATAATCAATAATCTCCAACGTTCCATCCGCCTTCTTATCCGCGCGATCGATACGACCCGAAATCGTATAATCCCCTATTTTTAATTTAAACCCTTTCTCCAAAAACTCAATCTCAGGAATCCCCTCTTGGAAATGGGTGTAAAAAGCTTTAAGAATATCCTTTCCGCGCACTTTAGACGCTTCCATATGAGCTTTGCTTTCATAACCGCCCGACATCCATTTATCTTCGTAGATCCCAAGCAATCGATCCATCGACAAATCCTCATTAAACTCGGTAAAAAGCGACGCTTGCTTACTCTGCCCCACCACAATATAGAATTCCTGAAGCGTATTGTGCATGGTGGAACCGAAACTAAGCGCCCCAGAAGGTGGCTGAGGGATTTTGTATAAATAGGAATACTGATACTGCCGCGGACAAGACTGAAACGTCGACAACTGCGAATAACTAAACCGGGTAATTTTATCAATTTTCGAATTTCGATTTTCGATTTTCGAAGTTCGATTTTCAGACTTTGGCTTAAGAAACTGCTCAACACCTTCCACGGTTTTTTCAACATGAAGTAACTCCACCCCATCCACAATCTCATCGATAAACCGAGACCGCTTGCTGGAACGAGGTTTTTTAGCGCTGGAAGGATTGTAAAAATTACTCCACATCAAATGAAGTTTCTCTTTCGCACGAGTACAGGCCACGTAAAACAATCGGCGTTCTTCTTGAATATGCACATCCGAGTCGTCCAGAATTTCCTGAATCAATTCAGATGGCATTTCAATCAAGTCTTTCCGATTATCAGACGGAAAACGGCGATTCACCAAGCTCGCCACAAACACGGTATTAAACTCCAATCCTTTCACTCCATGAATCGTGGAGATCTGAACCCCGTCCATTCCAGCCACGTCGAATTTAGCTGATGGGTTCTCCCCTGCCTCAGCGGCCAATTCTAAATAATCCACAAAATCCAAAACCGTTTTTTGATCATTCCCTCGTTCAAACTCCCGAATCTTTCCAAAAAACGTCGCGATATTCGTGATCCGCTCTTCCGCCTCAATCGTTCCCTGACGAAGTAGAATCTCATACAGCTTAATGCTAACGGTAAATCGATACAAAACCTCTCCCACGGCATGATCTCTAGAATAATCCATCAGATCACCAATCACTTTCATTAAAAGCTCACATTCATCATTCTTTTTAACCTGATTCCAAACCGATCCATGAAACTTACGCGCGTCCACAATCATTTTCGCAATCGTTTCCATATTAATATTCCAAACCGGCATCCGAAGCACTTCATAAAAACTAATATCATCCGTCGGATTCGCCAGTACCCGAAGCACCGCCATCAACTTCTTGATTTCGGGTTTATCGTAAAGCCCTCGTTCCGAAAGAAACTGATAAGGAATATTCGCCTTTCGAAACGCCTCAATAAACGGCTGAGCATAATGATTCGCACGAACCAAAATCGCAATTTCCGAAAGCGGAACCTCCGCCTTTTGAATCGCCTCCACCGCATATTCCACCTCTTGTTCAATGGTCGAACAATGCGTCAGGCAAATCGATTCCGCGTCTCCCGGACGCAAACCCGTCAGCTTTTTATCCACATTCGATTTCACCTCCAGACGATGGGGATTGTTCTTTTGAATCGACGCATAACTAAAATCTAAAATCGCCTGATTCGATCGATAATTCTGAGTAAGAACCAGTTTTTTCAAACCCGAATACTTCTCCTCAAACTGTAAAATATTCGAAATCGCCGCCCCACGGAATTTATAAATCGATTGATCATCATCCCCCACCACCATCAAGTTTTTATGTTGCTCCGCCAAATAATCCACAATACGATTCTGCGCGATATTCGTATCCTGATACTCATCCACCAATAAATAGCGATACTTTTTCTGTAAATGATTCAGAATATTCGGACGCTTCTCAAAAAGCTCAATCACTTTGTAATGCAAATCCGAAAAATCCAAATAATCTCTCTCCGCCATCAGTTCCTGATACTTCGCATAAGCCCCCGCTAGCTCGGATAACCGTTCCACCTCGATCTTCTTATCCTCCTCGCCCAAATCCGAAATCCGAATCTCGAAATCCGAAATAAGTTTTTGATAATCAGCTGGTGACACCAATTCTTCTTTTAAGCGACTAAAATGAGAAAGCAACGCTTTAATAAACTTATTTGGATTCCCAAGAGGCCGATAGTACTTCAAATCAAATTCAAACAAATTCTCCCGCATAAACTGCCATTGAGAAACCCCTTCCAAGATCTTAAAACCCGGACTGATCCCAATATCAATTCCATATTGTCGAAGCAATTTTTCGCAAAAAGAATGAAACGTACTAATCGTAACCGCCTCATACCCAATCGGCATCAATCGATCCAACCGCTCCTCCATCTCCCCCGCCGCTTTATCCGTAAAAGTCAGCCCCAATACCTGATCGTGCTTACACCACTTTTGATCCAAAATATAAGCAATACGCTCGGTAATCACACGCGTTTTCCCCGTCCCCGCTCCCGCCACAACCAAAGCCGGCCCGTCCTTATACGTCACCGCTTCCCGCTGTTGTGGATTCAAAAAAGACAAGGGATCTTGATTCGCTTCCAATGTTTTTTCTGTATCAGTATTCATAGATTCCTATTATAAGCCGTAACCCCTAATTGTAAAATTAATTCGATTGGCTTATTGATTAAAACTGATCGATTAATACTTGAGTCTAAAAAAAGCCCCCACCTTGTCATTCCCACACCCCTTTTGTCATTCCCGCGCAGGCGGGAATCTATATTAAAAACAGATTCCCCTCTTCAGGGGAATGACAATTTAGCAAAAAACCCCAAGTCACAACGAGTGTAAAATGGGGCTTTTAATAATAAGAGTTAAAGCTTATTTAGCTTCTTCTTCAGTTTTTTCTTCGGCCTTTTCTTCAGCAACTTCTTCAGCCTTCTCTTCTTTTTTAGCCTTCTTCTTAGTCGCTTTCTTCTTAGGCTTCTCTTCCTTCACTTCTTCCTCAGCAGCCTCTTCTTCCACTACCTCTTCCTCAACCTCCTCCTTTTTCTTAGAAGAACCACCCACCTGCTTCAAGCTAAGACCAATACGATGCTCATCACGATCGATATTAATAACAACCGCTTCAACATTATCACCAATAGAAAGGAAGTCTTTAGGATCATCCACTTTCTGATCTGAGATCTCAGACAAATGAATCAAACCATTAATATCATCTTCCAATTGAATAAACGCACCAAATTGAGAGAATCGGTTAACCGTTCCTTTAACGCGCTGACCAATTGGGTATTTATTAGCAATTTCTTCCCATGGATCAGGCTGCAGTCGTTTCATACTCAAAGACAATTTGTCTTTCTCAATTCCAATGATCTGAACATCAACAGGATCACCCAATTTAGCGTACTGATGAGGATTCGAAACATGTCCCCAAGCAATCTCGGAAATATGAACCAAACCTTCCAGCCCGTTAAACGTAACGAACACACCAAATTTAACCACACCACTCACACTACCAGTAACAGTGTCACCCACTGTCAAATCTTTAAGCATTTCCTTAGAGTTATCCGCAATTGCCGCTTTTTCAGAAAGAATCATCTTTCCAGTAGAACGATCAATATTAATAACCTTCACAATAAACTTCTGACCAACCAACTTCTTCAAACGAGTCAAAATCTGACTCGCATCTGCACCGTCCACACGTGGATAGTGAACAGGAGCCAATTGAGAAACAGGAATAAATCCTTTAATTCCATCGATATCCAATAGAAGTCCTCCTTTATTCGCCTCATTAACCACAACCTCAGAAGCCTCACCATCCTTATAAGCCTTTTCAAAGCGATCCCATGCATTAGCCTGAGAAGCCTTCTTAAGCGAAAGTACCACCATTCCCGCATCATTCTCATCTTCCACAACAACCGCCTGAACCTCGTCTCCAACATTCAGATCATTCATTGTCCCAGCACTGTCATGCGTTTCCGCACCAGAAATAATACCAACAGCCACTCCATTAAGATCAACTACAACGTGATTCTTTTTAAGGCTAATCACTTCGCCACTCACAACGGTTCCCAGCATAGGCTTTTCAAAAGCTTCCGCCTGACCAAGAAGGTCTTCCATCGTTAATGTGTCATCAATAATTTTAAACATACGTAAAAATTTAGCAGATAAGTTAATAATATTTAATCTCTCTGACCGTATTTTTCCCCTGCCAGGGAAAGATTTGAAATCAGAAAGCGTAGACATTTTACCTATATATATAGGAGGAGTCAACTTTATTTTTTGATAACGTTTGCGTATATACGAAGAAAGACAATGATATAACGTCATGAACATTGTGTGTTTTGGTCGATTATGAGCTCATTGGGGGGCATATATACGCTGTTATTAGGTAATTAAACTCACTCATATAGACTTATTGCTTTTATATTTTGTACAATTTCATTCCATTCATTATTAGTCATTCCACGTGCGACTGGATGAGGTATTATGAAAAAAATAGTATTGTTTTTTTTGCAGTAGTAAAGATTTTTTTTCTTTAATAGATTGTGCATAATGATCTTCTTCCATTTTTCTAAATAAGTTAAAGAATAACAAATTATAATTTTTGGATTGTATTTTTTTATTAACCCTTGAAATAACTTAATTCTAATAGGCATTATTTTTTTAAGGTATTTACTTCTTGTTTCAAGGTAATCTATTGAGAATTTTTTATAGATCCAATCTTGTTTTTTGATTGAGTGACATGGAAGAGGCATTAATTCAAGACTGCAATGATTACCATTCAACCTACCGAATTCTTTCTTCTGAAATTCTTTTATTTTATCATTAGTAGTTTTTCCTTTACATTGTAATGTTAATAAAATTTTAATTAATTTCCCCCATGTTTTTTGTATATTGGCATGCGGTGAAAACCATTTCATGTGATCTAAAACATCAGTCATATCACCTTGCAAATCAATAACTGATTTATCTTTAGTATTATTAAATCTATTTTCTAAATCAGTCATAGTACCATGAAGACCTTCTTCCATTCCTATAAACCAAATATCTGAATGAAGATTTCCATAGCCCCAAAATTTATCTATTCTTTTCTCAATTAATTCTTTAGTGATCATGATTAGATATCTTATATTTAGTCGTCAGTATCAATCCTATTCAACCACAAAACATTGACTCTGTAAATTTAAAATGATATCATTATGTACTACAATTGAAATACATATTAAATATAACAACCATGACTCCAACAACCATTCGCATCGAAGACAGCACCAAGGAACAAGCTAAAAAAGTAGCCGAAGAACTAGGATTAAGCTTCAACTCTCTGGTAAATTCCCTACTTAAAAAGGCAATCCGTGAGGGCGGAGTGGATTTAAGAACAGAAAATGGCTTTTCAACAGAATTTGAAGAGAGTATTTTGAGAACCGAGGCAAAAAAGGTTGCAAAAAAATAAATAGCGACCCGCATTTGATACTTTACAAAAAACATTACATTGACTCATTAAAATGAGCACTCTGTACAATATAAAAAGTAATTACGAATGAAAAACGTCTCTTCATGTTCCGTCTTGAAAAGGCTTTTTTTATGCCCCCTTCCTACACTTCACTTATTACATCAAACCCCTTAAAGCTACCTGTAATAGCAAGACCAATAATCTTACCTTCACAAAGACCCCTGTCTTTTATCTGAGCAGCAGTCTCATTTAATGTAGCCCCTGAGCCCACCGCATCATCAATCAGTAAAATATTCTTATACTTCTGACTCTCATCAACAATAATAGTTTTTCGCGCATTTTCAATTCGATCTTCAAGTTTATTTAGAGTCTTTTGAGGAACAGTAATTTCTGTTTTTATCTTAATTATATTTATTTTCGGAAGATGCAATAGTGATTTTCTTTCAAGTTCTTTCATAAATTGAATTTCTCTTTTGACCGTCGGTGGAATAAAGCCAACAGCATTTATGTCATACTTCTTTATCAATTGCTGTATTTGCGGCTCAATATCTGAAATCAATTCATTAATTAACCCCTTATTTTGACTCTGCTTTGCATACAAAAGCATTTGCCCCAGCTTTGTTTTCCCAAACCTTTCAATGCTATAAAAATCCAGATAAAAAACATGATTTAAATTAATTTTAGAAAAAGAACTTTTTAATTTTTCTATTCCATCAATAACCCCACCCCTTTTAAGGTCATTGTATTTTTTTAAAGTTTTTATATATTCTTTAGCAGTTTTTTCAAGGGGTTGTTTGGTTTTTTTGCACCAAAAAGAAAAACCTTCCAATCCCTCTTTTCGTTCACCCGTAGGAGTAATAGTTAAAAAAGAATCCTGAAGAACTCCTTTGATCTCTTTGCTAAGATTAATATTTTCAGCGCTGTCTTTTTTTGTCTTTTTATTGAGATAATAAAAAACCTTAGGAGGCTTTCCTACCTTATAAATTCTTTCTTTCGCAATCAACTTAGACAATTGCTTAAACAGCGCCTGACTACTAATTTCCAAATAATTTGCCAAATCTTTAGCAGTAGCTTGCCCTTTTTTACCAATGTAATCAATGATTCTATCTGAAGTATTAGTTTTCATACTTAAATTATATCATGGTTGATAGTTTACTGTCAACCATCAACCATAAAGTTAGAAATATAAAAATAAACTTAAAGTATTATTCTGTAATTAACCTCAAAATAATATCAATTGAATCCAGAATACAAAATCCTAAATCCTCACCTCCCCTTCCTCAACCCCATAAACCGTCTTCTCCCCATCAATCACATCCAAAAACTCCCGATGTGTCGTCGTAATAAAGGTTTGTGTGTTTTTAAGAACGTTGAAAAGGATCTTCTGACGGCTGTCGTCGAGTTCGGAAAAGACGTCGTCGAGGAGCAGAATGGGATAAAAGCCTTTCGATTCTTTTAAAAGGTCGATTTCCGAGAATTTAAGAGTGAGAACAAGGCTCCGCCATTCCCCACGAGACGCAAACGCCGCCATGTCGCGATCGTTGCAGAGGAAGATGAGATCATCGCGATGCGGACCTTTGTTGGTGTTGCCGGTGGCGATATCGCGTGAATGGGTTTTTTGAAGCGCGGGAAGGAGGTCGCCATCGGCAGAGGGTTTATATTGAATGGTGAGCTTGTCGAATTGACCGGAAACTTGGTGATAATAGGTGGAGGCTTTTGTGTTGATATTTTCGACAACAACTAAGCGTTTTTGCATTATCTTAGAGCCAAGATCCGCGAGTTGCTCATCCCAAAACGTCAATTCCTCTTCTTTCGCCTGCCCATCCATAATTCGTTTTAAAAGGGAGTTTCGTTGCTTTAAAGCCTGTTGGTATTTAAGAGAAGTATCTAAATAATCCCGATCGAGTTGAGAAAGCAGAAGATCTAAATAACGTCGGCGGACGCTGGGGGAAAGGTGGATCATTCCGATGTCGTCGGGGGAGAAAAAGACGGTGTTTAAATGCCCCATAAATTCGGCGGCTTTCTTCTGTACCCCGTTTATCTTTAAAACCTTCCGCGCGGGCTGACGGGTGACGATGAGCTCGAGAGTGAAGGTTTCACTCCCCTGCTCTACCTCGGCTTTAAGCGAGCAAAAGTCTTTATCGAAGCCAATCATATCCTCATTTTCCCGCGTTCGAAACGATTTAGAAATGGAAAGAAGGAAAAGCGCTTCTAGTATATTGGTTTTTCCATGCCCATTTTCCCCCACTAAAGCCAGTACATTGGAACTTGAATCAAACTCCAAAGAGGTTTTCTTTAAATTACGGAAACCTTTGATTTCAATGGATCGCACTCTCATTAACGATTGATTTTTTAGGTGAAATTTGGTATAATAATAGGATTATTTCAGATAGTTATCAAATGGTTATCAAATGGCTAGCAAATAGCTGTCAGATAAATAAACAATTTGAAGGCAATCTGAAAGCAATTTGAAAGCGCGAATCCCGAGACCTCGGGATGAGCTGAAAGCCATCTGAAAGCAATCTGACAACAATATGAAAAAAAACAAATTCCAGAAAAAAATCAATCAATTCTTAAAACGTTTTAACCCTAAAACCGCCAAGGCGATAAAGGGAGTTGGAATCGGTGTAATAACCCTTGCCTTGATGGCATTGGTTTACAGTGGCGAGCAAGCAGGGATGTGGTTTAAAGCGAGTATTTTAGAGGCTCCACAGCCGTTCAACGGAACGGTGATGCCTGTTTCTAAAGTGCCTCATTACAGCCATTGGCACACACAAAGTAATTTACGTTACGACCAAATTTCAGCCGATAAGCTCGTGGATTTACCCGCGTACGATTTAGGAATAATGCAATTTGCAGACAGCCAATTGGAATGGGGAAATACGAGTCAGGATTACATTCGAACCACGAAGATCGCTTATCCTGTGGTTTATTTAGGAAATTACAAACTGGATCATAAAGAAAATGTGGGAAGCCATTTGGCAGTGGATATTAAAATGCCAATCGGAACTCCAATCCATTCCATCGCGAATGGAAAGGTGGTAAAGAAATCGATTCAATCGACTGGATTCGGAAATCACGTGGTGGTGAAACACCCAAATGTGCCCGATCCAAGGAATCCAGGGCGAAAGGTAACCTTATATTCCGCTTTCAATCATATGGATCGTATAGATGTGATGGAGGGTCAGAATGTTTTGAAAGGGCAAATTATTGGAACCAGTGGAAACACAGGAACCTCGACCACGCCTCATCTGCATTTCCAAGTAGATCGCGACGAAGCGCCGTGGCACCCTTACTGGCCATTCAGTTGGAAGGAGTCTCAGACAGCGGGATTGAGCTTTTTTGAAGCCGTGAACGCAGGCCTTGGGATGTCGAAAGGAAGAAGTAATACGGTTCACCCAATGGCATTTGTAATTAAAAATCTTAATTATAGCCATGTGGCGAGCAGCGACAGTAACAGCGGAACTCAGGACCCAAATCCAACACCAACGCCAGATCCGACTCCAACTCCAACTCCAATACCAGTTTCTACGCCAACACCAACTCCTGAACCAACACCAGATCCTGAACCAACTTTCACCGAAGGTAATGATTCCGATTTATTCACCTTTAAGGTCACTGGTGAACATGTAAGCCTGGTGAACAATGGGGTAACATTAGTAGTAGAAGATCAACTAAATCAACTTAGCGGACTCAATGAAAACGATGTGATTCGTGTTGAGTTAGAAGGAGCAGGAAGCCTACTTAAAAAACAATTCAAACGTTCTGATTTTGTGAGCAATACCATCAAGGTAATTGTAAGAAGCTCTGAGGTAGGAAGTACACATATACGAATTGGCAAAAGCGCTCACTATATAAACTTTGTCGATAAAGTAGCATCCGCCACTAAATTACATGTAGAACACGACGGACGATTCCAGAAAGGGATTGTCGAAAACATTAAAATCGTTGCCCTAGATGGCAATGGAAACGTCGCTCCAACCATTAACTATACTGGAGTGGTAAGTATAAGAACCGATCAAGGAAAAGCACGTTTCGTGCCGAATTCTTTAGAAAGTCGAGACTTTAAAAACGGAGTGGCCGAAGTGCGCATGATCGTAAGTAGCGAAGACGACGTAAAAATTCGCGCCCAAAATGGTGCTTTGGTGGGAATCAGTGATCTGATCCGCGCAGAAGACAGCATGGTATTTGCGGATATAAGACGAACTGACCCGAATTACGAAGCGATCAAATACTTAAAAGACAATGACATTATTGGTGGATACAGTGATGGAACTTTCCGACCCAATCAAACCGTAAATCGAGCGGAAGCATTAAAAATGCTGATGCTGGCCTTCAATGTGGATGTGGGAGGACCTTTCCAAATGGAATTCAACGATGTTGATGAAGGCGCCTGGTACGCTTCTACCCTTTCCACCGCCGTCGCTCGTGGAATTGTAAAGGGATATGCAGATGGAACGTTTAAACCAGCCAATATGGTGAACCGAGCAGAGTACTTAAAGATTCTATTCGCCACCAACAACATTGAACCAAATTCTGAAATCACCAAACCTTACAACGATGTAAGCATGGAAGATTGGTTTGCTGGTTACGCTTATCTGGCCAATCGAATGAATCTACTGGATTCTGCAAGCAACCTAAACCCAGCAAACGGAATGACCCGCGCGGGCGTTGCTAAAACCATCTATCGAATGAAGATGATTCAGGAAAATAATTCGGTGGCGTACTCAAAATAAACTTGACTTTTTTTTATCAATAGAATAAATTTTGAGCGTCATCCCTAGTTCTATATGAATTAGGATAGAAGGCTTCCTTTTGGGAGCCTTTTTCGTTACAATGTCTTACTATGGATCAACAAAATGTATGCATATTCATCGACGGAGAAAATTTTTACAAAGGTATTGCTGGTACTTTCTTTGGAGAAAATCAATGCAAAACAAAAGTCACCCCTTACATGATTCAAGATAATTTTGATCTAGTTGAGTTCTGTAAGCACCTAACAAAAGGACAAAAGTTAATTAAAATTTACTATTTTGATGCACGTCTTAACGGATCATTTAGCGGACCAGCCATCAGGCAACAGAATCAGTTTCTAAAAAAACTCAAAGAAGAAAAACTTATCCAAATAGAATTAGGAAGTATTCAAGGGAAAAAACCCTTCCGCTATCAAAAAGGTGTGGATGTTAAATTGGCCACCTTCTTAATTAAAGGAGCCCATTCAAAGGAATATGGAATGGGATACCTTCTATCGAGTGATAAGGATTTTTGTCCAGCGATTGAGTATGTTCAAGGCTCTTATAAAACCTCTGCTATAAATTATGTTTTCTTTAAGAATCGTTTTACTCGAATGTTGCACGATATATGTAGAAAAGACCGAAAGTTATCAAACGAAGATATTTATTCATTTTGCAAAAACACTCTCCTAAAGCATTTAAAACATTATTCAATTATTTCAAAAGAAAAGTGGTTTGTAGGTGAAATGAAAATCATCAACAAGAAACTGCCAAAAAAGAAAAAACAAGC
>CBDUQS010000020.1:0-22469 GCA_965369815.1 uncultured bacterium
TAAATAAAATAAGATGGCTGCTTTTCCCAGAAGTCCTTTATAAAAGTCTTTTCCATCAAAAGTCGCAAATGGTGTTGCTAAACAGCTTTCTAGGGTTCCTGGAAAACGTGTTTTAAAGTCAGGTATGGGTTCACTCCAGCTCATGGTTTCTTTGGCTAGCTTATGTGCTAAAAATTCAACTTTTTGTATGGTGAGTTTATTCATCCGCTAACAGTTTTAAGGTTTCTCCATATTCTTTGACCGTTTTTTCAACTGCTTTTGTGATTTTTTCTTCCTGATCTTTGGTGAGTTCTGCATCAATACCGATGACATTTTTTGGAATCAGATAATTCCGTCCTACTTTTTCAGCGGACAGACGGCCGTCTTGAATCATGTTGAAAACGGTGATTCGACTAACCCCTAGGATATCGGCGGCTTCGCTGGTGGAGTAATATTTATCTCTGAGCATTGATTGTTTTTGTTAAATTAAAATTTTTACTTAACGTATGTTAAGATTGTATCAAAATTTAACAAAATAGTCAATCAGGGGAGTGATTAGTAATACCTCTTTCTCTCACAATTAAGACCCTGCCCACGGCGTCCCGAATACACCAACGGCAAGTTCCGCCCCCCTATTGTCATTCCCGCGAAGGCGGGAATCTAGTGTCATCTATTGTTTTACCTACTATCTCACCATACCAACATACTAATTTGTCATCCTGTCCCGATAAATCGGGATCAGGATCCATTATAATTAGATTCCCGCCTTCGCGGGAATGACAAAAGGCTAATAATACCTCCTCCCCTTCAATTCCTCCGGAAAATATTCCTGATCCGAGCTGTCTTGAGTTGGGGTGTATTTATAGTTTTTTCCGTAGTCGAGGTTTTTCATAAGTTTGGTGGGAGCGTTTCGTAGATGGAGGGGTACGCCGAGGTTTCCGTGTTTTTCGACGTCTGTTTTCGCTTGTTTATATCCGTGGTACGCGGCGATGGATTTTTTGGCGTGAGCGAGGTAGATGACTAGTTGTGAGAGGTGGACGTTGCATTCTGGCATTCCGATTTTTTTACAGGCATCGAAAACGGAATTGGCTAGGATGGTTGCGAAGCTATCGGCAATTCCAACATCCTCAGCGGCGAATCGTAGTAATCGACGGGCGATGTAGATGGGGTCTTCACCTCCTTCGAGCATTCTGGCTAGCCAATAAAGGCCGGCGTTTCCGTCTCCTCCGCGGAGGGATTTATGGAGGGCGGAGATGATGTTGTAGTGTTCTTCGCCTCCTTTGTCGTACATTAGGTTTTGCTTTTGCACGACTTGTTTAATAAGTTCTTTGGTTATTTTTTTGCCCTGATTCGCGCAGATCTCTAGGGTATTCAGGGCCGTTCGGGCGTCGCCGTTGGAGAGGTGGGAGATGAGGCTGAGGGCTTCGTCTTCTAGGGTTACCTTTTGGGGGATTCCTTTTGCTTTGTCTTTTAAGGCGCTTTTTAAAACAGCTTCAACATCCTCCCCCGTAAGCCGATGTAATACGAAAACGCGAGAGCGGGAAACTAACGCGCTGTTTACTTCGAAGCTGGGGTTTTCGGTGGTGGCTCCTATTAGGATTATAGTTCCTTTTTCCACGTGAGGAAGCAAGGCGTCTTGTTGGGCTTTGTTCCAGCGGTGGATTTCGTCGAGGAAGAGGATGGTGGGGATGCGGAGTCGGGAATTCTCTTCTGCTCGTTTGATCACCTCTTTTAGATCTTTAATTCCGCTCGTCACGGCGCTGAGTTGATTGAAATCGGCTTTGGTTTTATTGGCGATGATATTGGCGAGTGTTGTTTTTCCACTGCCCGGGGGGCCCCAGAAGATCATGCTGGGGACGTCTCCCGATTCAATGGCTTTTCGCAAAAAGGAATCTTTTCCGATTAGTTCTTCTTGTCCAACGAAGTCTTTTAAATTGTTGGGGCGCATTCTATCGGCTAATGGGTTGCTATTCATAGTTTCAAGTTAAAAATTACGAATTATGAGTTATCACTTTGTCATCCCGGACTCCCACTTGTCATTCCGGACTTTTTTGTCATCTCGAGCCTCTTTTTGTCATCTCGAGCCTGCCTACCGGTCAGGCAGGCCTGTCGAGAGATCCCTTAGCCAGAAGTCATTCATGTTGGTATTTAGGATAGGGATTCCTCCGCAGGGTCGGAATGACAAAAGGGTGGGGATGACAATAAGGGGGGTGCAATAAGGGGGGGTGTTCAGGCGTGACAAAAAAATGGGGAATGACAATTAAGATTATAGTGAACGTTTGTTTACTTATCAACCTATAAAAACACCCTTTCGCTGGAGGGCAAAAGGGTGCAATGGGCAACTTTATAAGCTTTATTTATGCAGGAAGATCTTTTATTCTTTCTTCATGGCTTTCTTGTAGACTTCCCATTTCTTCTTCTGTTTCCTCAAGAGTAATTCCATTGTCTCCGAATAATTCATTTAACTCACTTAATTTTAATTTAGAAGCTGCTCCTGGAGCGCTTTCAAGTAAGTGTTGGAATTCTTCACGCATCATTTGGAAGCGAGTTTTTGCAAGAGCGAGCCAGTCTTTATGAGCTTGAATAGAGCCGACATTTGAATTAATGCCTAGGTCTTCACAATCATTAATAATCTCTTCACCATCTTTAATATTTCTAAATAGGCTTCGGGCGCTTTCAACAATTTTAGCCATTGCACCTTCAATTTTTTCGCATTCTGGGTTTGATTTGAGTTGTTCCATAGTTGTTTTTGTTAAAAGATAGGTTGCCATTATTATTCCTTTTTTATTGTTTGGTCAATTTTATAATTTCAACTGTTGTTTTCCGTGGTGCACAATCGGCTTAAGCTACTAAGGAAAACCATTTGTCACTCTTTTTGAACTGATTTTTAATTTCATTATGTGGCTAATTGTTATATAAGAATATCTTTTTTTATATGCATACCATATTCTTAATTTATGGCTAATCTACTAGCATTGACTTTTCTGGACATCGTGACTAAAATACTCCTCGCATTTTTAATATGTTTCTCTCTAAAATTATGTCTGACCAAAGTGACTTTATTGTTCAAATTCAGAAGAAAGAAAACGACGTTGCTCGGTCCCTTAAAAAGGATGAGCAGTCCAATAATCAACGTGTGATTCTTTCTAAGGAAAATTCTTCTCAGGTTATTACTGGTGCAGAAGATGTAGTGAAAGAAAAAGGGCAGGTTCGTTTCCAAGAGGCGAAAGCAAAAGCAAAAGATGAATATAAAAAAATCCTCGTTGAGGAAGACAATCGTCGTCGTGATGTGGTTGAAGGTGGGAAGATCAATCTTCCTAAAGCCTCTAAGCACGTTCAAGATGCGTTTGTTGCCTTATTTCAATAATAAACCCCCTCCTGTATGGCCATTGTTCCCATGCAAAAAATCAACTTGTTTGTACACAAGGAAGATAAGCCCAAAGTGGTGGCTTATTTGCAGGGCAAGGGTATTTTGCATGTAACCGATACAGCTGTTGAGCAAGAAGGTTGCTGTGCTTTGGAAGTGGATGATGAGGGTCGTCAGTTAGAAATAGATGTGGCTCAACTTGATTTTGCGGTTAAGTTTCTTGCGAAATACGAAGCGCCTAAAAAAGGAATTCAGGCGAAGATCGACGGGCCGGCGGTGGATGCGCATTTTTCTGAAATTGAAGAGGTACTTAAAAAGTTTGAATTTAAAGATGTTGTTTCTCGTTGTGAATCAGTGGAGGAGCAATTGGTGAATTTACATAATGAAGAGAAGGCATTGATCGCTGATCGAGAAAAGCTTTCTCCATGGAGGCATTTACAGTCCAATCTAAACGCTCCACGAAAAACAGAAACTGTTTTTTCTACCTTTGCTGTTTTGCCTGTTAAAGATTGGGAGGCTTTTAAGACCGAGCTTTTGAATCTTTCTCCTTTGGTGATTTTAGAATGTGACAATATTTATTCTGGGAAGGTTTATGCTCATGTTATTGCGGATCATTCATTTGCATCCGATATAAATGGTTTGATTGCGACTCACAAGGCGGAGCAGGTTGATTTGCCAGAAGCGAAAGGAACTATTCACGATGAATTGGATCGGATTGAAAAACGATTGAAAGAAATCAAAGATCGACAGGGTCAGCTTCAAGAAGCGGCTCAGGAACTTTCTATAGATCTTCCAAAACTTCGAATGATTTACGACTATATGAATTGGAAATCAATTCAGAAGCAAACGCGTAAAAAGTTTGTTGGTACGCAGTCTACCGTTTTAATTTCTGGGTGGATGCCGAAAGAAGGTCTTGAAAAAATTCGTGAAGAAATTTCTAGTCTTACTAAGAGTTTTGAACTATCTGAAGTGGAGCCAAACGAAGGTGAATCGGCTCCTGTTCTTCTAAAACACGGTCGTTTACTAAAACCTTTCCGTGCCGTTACCGATGTTTACGGGCTTCCTCTTTACCACGAAGCAGATCCAACTCCTTACTTGGCGGTTTTCTTTATTGTGTACTTTGGAATGTGTTTAACCGATGCGGGATACGGACTGATTATGTTTATCACAACATGGTCTGTGCTTCGTTATCTTAAAATTCCTAAGGGAATGGAAAACCTTGTTCGATTACTAATGTATGGTGGAATTTTGACTTTTATAATGGGAATTTTATTCGGAGGTTGGTTTGGAATGACTCCTGATCAGGCGCCTTCTTTCCTTACCACGGTTAAAGACGGATCTTTGGTTTTCCGCGGTCAAACTTTTGATGCTTTGAATAATGCGATGCAGGTTCTAGTTCTTTCATTGGTGCTTGGTTTGGTTCAAACTTTATTTGGAGTTTGGCTTAATTTTGTTCATAACTTCCGAAACATCAATAAAAAAGATGCGGTTCTCGATAACTTGCCGTGGGCGATTATCCTAACCATGATCTGCTTGTTTATTGCAGTGGCGGCTGGTGTACTTCCAGAATCTTTAAAGGGTGTTGTTACTTACCTATTATATGGTTCAGTTGCATTGATTGTTCTCACTCAAGGGCGTAAGAGTAAGCATATTGTTGGTAAATTCTTTTCAGGATTGCTTAGCTTGTACGATCTGGTCGGTTACATGAGTGATGTTCTTTCTTACTCTCGTTTATTGGCGCTAGGACTCGCTACAGCGATTATTGGAATGGCGGTGAATACTATCGCGGCGTTGGCGAATGGAATTCCTTATATCGGAATCTTTGTTGCTATTGTCATCTTGATTGGAGGACATATTTTCAATCTTGGTATTAACGCACTTGGCTCTTTCATTCATTCGGGTCGTCTTCAATTCGTAGAATTCTTTGGAAAATTCTTGGAAGGAGGAGGTTCTCCATTTCAGCCTTTGTCTCGTGAATCAAAATTTGTTCGATTAAAAAAGTAATGTCGTGACGCTATCTCGAGGTCTCGGGATGCCGTTACAACGTAACAACCTGCCTTTGTCGGCAGACAGGCGTTGAAAAATATATTATTAATTCTTAATTATTCAAAACTATGGAAGACGTAGTTATCTCACAATGGGGCTTAGCACTAGCTGTTTTAGGTGGTGCAGTCGCTGTATTTTTAGGTGGTATTGGTTCTGCTATCGGTGTTGGCCTTGCGGGTCAGGCTGGTGCGGGCGTTACTGCAGAAAAACCTGAACTTTTTGGTAAGGTTCTTGTTCTTGAAGCTTTGCCAGCGACCCAGGGTATTTATGGGTTCTTGGTTGGTTTCCTTGTATTACTAAATACAGGTTTGATCGGTGGAGATCCATCATCTCTTTCTTTGAGCCAAGGTTTCTTGGTTTTCTTTGGTTGTTTACCTGCTGGTGTTTCTTGTCTTTTCTCTGGTATAAACCAAGGAAAGGTATCTGCTGCTGGTATGGGTATGATCGCTAAAGATGCTTCTACTATGGGTAAAGCGATGGTGCTTTCTGCGATGGTAGAAACCTACGCGGTACTTGGATTCTTGATCTCTGCTTTGATTGTATTCTCACTATAAATCTCAAGTGCACGCTCTGTAGGTAAGGATAATTATCCTTACACGCGGTTGATTAACCGCGCCTACAGATACATGCACTTATCATTAACTAATTTATTTGAAATGGCTCTATCCGATATCCTCAAAAAAATCGAAGACGAGGCTGCTAAAAAATCTGCTTTTATGAAGCAGGTGGCTGACGATGAGATTAAAAAGATCGAAGACGAAACCAATGAAAAAGCAGAAGCTCGAAAAGCTGAAATTGAAGTAAAGATTGAAACTCATTCTGCTTCTGTCATTGAAAAGTCTAAGACTCTTGCCTCTATGGAAGGTCGTAGTCAAACCCTTCGTCAAAAACGAGAAATCATCGATCAAACTTACACAGAAGTTGAAAAAGAACTCAATGGTTTGAGTGATCATGATTACGTGAGCTTGGTTACTACTATGCTTAAGCATGTTGCTACGGTAGCCGAAAAAGGGAATTTAATTGTTCCTGCGGATCGTCGCAAGCTAACCGAGCAGGCGCTTGAAAAAGCCAATGTTGATTTTCATATCAAAGAAGAAGCTCACGATTTTAAAGGAGGTTTTGTGTTAACAAGCGGAAAGCTTGAGATCAATCTTTCTTTTCCTTATTTGCTTCAGAAAATCGTTCGTCCTAAAACAGAACTTGAAGTTTCTAAACTCCTATTTTCTTAAATATGTCTAACTCAGCGGATTACGCTTACATCATTGGACGGCTCCGAGCTTTGGAAACCCAATTTCCTACCTCTAATCTTGTTGAACGTATGATTGAGGCGAAATCGGCTGATGAAACTTTCCGAGTTTTGAATGACCTTCCTTTTATCTCCGGTAGTATCGGGGAATATTCAGCTGCTGAATTTCAGAAAGTTCTTACTCGGGCAACTCAGAAAATGATTCGTCTTCTTCTAAAAATGTCTCCTTCTGCGGAAGCGATTCGATTTTTATGGATGAAATACGACTTCCACAATTTAAAGGTTTCTTTAAAAGCTCGTTTAAACGAACGTGGATACGCGGATGTGAGTCATGCTTTGGTTGATTTGGGTTCTTTAACTGCTGAAGATTGGGAACGATTTGTTTTGGAAGGAAAAACTCCTGCTTTAACAGAAGGGCTTCATGAAACTTTGGTTGATGTTGCTAAAGAGTTTGAAAGAACAGGTGACTCTCAGTTGGTTGATCAGTTGGTTGATAAGCACTATTTAGAAGAGACACTTTCAATGGCTCAAACCTTTAAAAGCCCTCTTACTATTGGTTATTTACAGCGATTGATTGACTTAACCAACTTGAAAACATTCATTCGATTAAAAGAACTGAAGAAAGAAGCCGGTCATCTTGAAAGCATTTTGCTTGAAGGGGGTCGTGTGGATTCTTCTGTTTTTGTTGAGAGTTATAAAAAGGGTTACGAAGAGCTTCGACAGCTTCTTGAAAGAAAGATGCATTGCGATGAGCTCGCTCTTGTTCTCGAGGAATTCCTAAAAGAAAAAACACTACTTTCTGTGGAGAAGAAAATGAGTGAATTGCTTCAGGACTATATGGAAGAAAGTAAAAAAATGTCATTTGGTCCGGAGCCTGTTTTCGCATTCTTCTGGAAATTCGAAAATCATATGCAGATCCTCCGAACGGTTTTGGTTGGTAAGTTGAATCAACTTCCAACAGCTGATATTCATAAAAATGTACTTACCTTATAATCCGAATCGTGGCTCGAATGGTGGGCCGAGTTGTGGACCGAATGGTGGAAAAACTACTATTCGAACCACTATCCGGTCAACAATGCGGTCCACAAACGAATTAAACTATGCATCAATATAAAATGGCCATCATCGGACCGCGTGAAGCGATTCTTGGATTCAAAGCTCTTGGGCTTGAACCTGTGTATGTAACCGATTCTAAGGTGGCGGTTGAACAGCTTTTCTCTCTTAAAAAAGATAAGGTTGAGGTGGAAGGGGAGATGAAGAATAGATACGCTATTATATTTATTATGGAGGAGTTTGCTAAAGGTATAACTCCAGAAGACTATAAAAAACTTTCTGCTGATCCACTTCCTGCCATTATTCCTTTGCCCAGTCACTTGGGTACAACGGGTTATGGTCTGCAAAAGCTTAAATTGATTGTTGAGAAAGCAGTCGGGATGGATATACTCTCTTAAAAACTCGAAGCTCGAAACTCGAAATTCGAAAAATTTACAATTTATAATTCACAATTTTTAATTAATTCAAATTAATCATGACAACTCATAAAGAAGGTACAATTATTAAAGTTTCTGGACCACTCGTGGTTGCTAAAGGAATGTCTACCGCCAAAATGTTCGAGGTGGTTTACGTTTCCAGTCAGCGATTGGTAGGAGAAGTGATCGGCCTTAAGGGCGACACGGCTTCTATTCAGGTGTACGAAGAAACAGGAGGTGTTGGTCCGGGTGAGCCTGTTTTCTTAACCGGTCAAACGCTTTCTGTGGAACTTGGACCTGGGCTTCTTGAAAACTTTTACGACGGAATCCAACGTCCTTTGGAATTGATGGAAAAAGTATCGGGTGCGTTTATCGCTCGTGGAATTCATGTTTCTAACATTGATCGTGAAAAGAAATGGGACTTTAAACCCGTTGTGAACAGTGGAGACTCTGTTGTTGAAGGGGATGTATTGGGTGAGGTTCAGGAAACAACACTTATCAACCATAAAATTATGGTTCCTGTTGATATTTCTGGAAAGGTTGTTGAGATTCACTCTGGTAATAAAACCGTTGAAGAAGTGGTTGCTGTGATTGAAGATGAAAATGGAAAACAACACAAAGTGACTATGCTTCAGAAATGGCCTATTCGTATTTCTCGAAAATCTCAGTCCAAACGTGTACCTATTGAACCACTTGTTACTGGAACTCGTATTCTTGATACTTTGTTTCCATTGGCAAAAGGAGGAGCGGGTTGTATTCCTGGCCCATTCGGAGCGGGTAAAACAGTGACTCAGCAAACCATTGCTAAATACTGTGATGCTGAGGTGATTGTTTACGTTGGTTGTGGAGAGCGTGGAAATGAAATGACGGATGTATTGATGGAATTCCCAGAGTTGAAAGATCCAAATACGGGTGAGCCTTTGATGAAACGAACTGTGTTGATCGCAAACACTTCTAATATGCCGGTAGCGGCTCGTGAAGCGTCTGTTTATACAGGAATGACCATTGCGGAATATTACCGTGATATGGGTTATAACGTGGCGTTGATGGCGGATAGTACTTCTAGGTGGGCGGAAGCGATGCGTGAAATGTCTGGTCGTCTTGAAGAGATGCCTGGTGAGGAAGGATATCCTGCTTACCTTGGTTCTCGAACGGCTGGTTTCTACGAACGAGCGGGTGCGGTTGAATGTCTTGGATCTGATGATCGACAGGGGAGTTTGACTGTTATTGGTGCGGTATCTCCTCCGGGTGGTGACCTTTCTGAACCGGTGACACAGAACACACTTCGTGTAACAAAAGTTTTCTGGGGATTAGATGCGAATCTAGCTCGACGAAGACATTTCCCAGCGATCAACTGGCTTTCTTCTTACACCCTTTATGCTGATAACATTTCTGGATACTGGAATAAGAATGTGGCGGAAGACGCAATGGCGGTTCGTGAAGGAGCGATGGCTCTTCTACAAGAAGAATCTAAATTGGAAGAAATCGTTCGTTTGGTCGGTATGGATGCTTTGAGTCCTAAAGAACGTTTGGTTTTGGAAACTGCGAAGTCTATTCGTGAAGATTTCTTATTCCAAAATGCGTTTGATGCAGAGGATGCTTACACTTCTCTTAAAAAACAATATTGGATGCTTAAATGTATTATGAGCATCTACCATTCTGCTCAGGATATTGTTGAGCAGGAAGAGTTTGATTTCGAAGAACTTAAGAAGCTTCCTGTGATGGAAAAGGTGTTTAAGGTAAAAGATATTGAAGAAGGAAACTGGGATGCTTTTGAGGCTTTGGCTAAAGAAGTGGCTAGTTCTATTCAAACACTTAAAAAGTAAACTTTTAGTCTCAAGTGCGAGTGCAAGTCTCAAGTTTGAGAATCTGACTAATTCATTAATTAATTCAAATCATGCAGAAAGAATATAAGACAATTACATCCGTCTCTGGCCCACTCGTTATTGTGGATGGGGTTGAGGATATTAAATACGAAGAGCTAGTTGAGATCCAAATGCCTGGTGAAAAGAAAACTCGTCTCGGGAAGGTTCTTGAAGCTTCTGAAGGTCGTGCACTTGTGCAGATGTTCGAAAGTACACAAGGAGCGGTTACTGAGGGGGCGAAAGCTCGATTTCTTGGTGAAACTATGAAGATCGGAGTTTCTGAAGATATGCTTGGACGTGTGTTTAATGGTTCTGGTAAACCGATTGATGGTCAGCCTGAAATTATTCCTGAAAAGCGATTGGACATTAGTGGTTCTGCGATCAATCCTTATTCACGTGATTATCCAAATGACTTTATTCAAACGGGTATTTCTACACTTGATTGCTTGAATACTTTGGTACGTGGACAAAAACTTCCTATTTTCTCTGGAGCGGGTCTTCCTCACAACCGTATTGCGGCGATGATCGCTCGTCAGGCGAAAGTAAACGATGGTTCTGATTTCGCTGTGGTTTTTGCTGCGATGGGAGTGACTTTTGAAGAAGCTCAATTCTTTCAGTCTGAATTTGAAAAAACCGGTGCGATTGAAAAGGCGGTTTTGTTTGTGAATACAGCGGCTGATCCTGTAGTAGAACGTATTGCAACTCCTCGTTTGGCGTTGACCACTGCGGAATATCTAGCGTATGAAAAGGGAATGCATGTCCTTGTAATTCTAACCGATCTAACCAACTACGCCGAGGCGCTTCGAGAAGTTTCTGCTGCTCGTAAAGAAGTTCCTGGTCGTCGTGGTTATCCTGGTTACCTATATACTGATCTTGCTACTTTGTACGAACGAGCAGGTCGTATTAAAGGAAAGGAAGGTTCTGTGACTCAGGTTCCTATTCTAACAATGCCGGAAGATGATATTACTCATCCCATTCCTGATTTGACTGGTTATATTACCGAGGGTCAGTTTGTACTTTCTCGTGATCTACACCGAAAGGGAATCTTTCCACCAGCCGATGTACTTCCTTCACTTTCTCGTTTGAAAGATAAGGGTATCGGACCAGACAAAACTCGTGAAGATCATGCTGGTTTGATGAATCAGCTCTACGCTTCTTACGCTCGTGGTAAAGATGTTCGTGAATTGGCGGTGATCTTGGGTGAAGCAGCTTTGGATGAAACCGATCGTGCTTATATGCACTTTGCAAATGCGTTTGAAGACAAATATATCCGTCAGGGAGAATATGATGATCGTGATATTACTGAGTCTTTGGATATTGGTTGGGAATTGCTTAAATTACTACCAAAAGCTGAGCTTAAACGTGTGAAGGCTGAACACATTACCAAATATATGAAAGACTAATTTTATTTCGCATTTTGGATTTCGGAATTTGCATTTAATTGAAAAATGTTTCATTCCAAAATTGATTGCAAAATGCAAAATTTCAAATCCTAAATTAACTTATGGCAATTCTAAACGTCAATCCAACCAGAATGGCACTCCTCGGTCTTAAAAAGAAGATCACGGGGGCAAAGCGTGGACACAAACTGCTTAAAGATAAGCAGGATGGTTTGATGCAGAAATTCATGGAGATCATTCGTGAAGCGAAGCGTATTCGTGAAGATGTGGAGGAAAAATTAGGGGGAGCGTTTAGGAATTTCATTCGTGCAGGGTCTTTGATGTCTGAAGAGTTTGTAGAAGGAGCCTTGTTATATTCCACAGCTAAAACAGAGCTTTCAGTTAAGACCAAGAACGTGATGTCGGTTCGTATTCCTCAGTTCACTTTGAAAACAGAAGGGGATGTGATCACTTACGGTTATTTACAAACCAGTGGTGAGCTCGATATGTCGCTTCAGGCTTTCCAAGATGTTTTCCCACTACTTATTGAATTGGCGGAGATTGAAAAGTCTGCGGAAGCGTTGGCGGATGAACTTGAAAAGACTCGTCGTCGTGTGAACGCGCTTGAATATCGTATGATTCCTGATTTGGAAGACACCATTAAGTTCATCCAGATGAAATTGGGTGAAATGGAACGTGGAACTATTATTAATACAATGGTAGTGAAGGCGAAGATTGAGGCACAAGGTTAATTACTAATTATCAATTACTAATTATTAATTAAGGTGTTTTTTGATATATTCTTCTTTTTTTGTCATCCCGGACTTGATCCGGGATCCATTTTTTGTCATTCCGACCCATGCGGAGGAATCTCTATCCTTAATTTCTATCATGAATGATATTTGGTAAAGGGATTTCTCGACAGGCTCGAAATGACAAAAGGGGGCTGCGGGAATGATAAGTGGGTATTCAGGATGACAATGGGGGCGGTCGAAATGACAAAAGGGAGGTTTTTTGGTATGTTGGTAAACAACTTACCTATTTAATTATGAAAGACCTACCTAAACAGTTGCCAGCGCCACTAGAAAAGAAAAAAGGGGTTCGTATACGATTTGGTCATTATAGTGAGCAGCTTGGTTATACCATGAAGGAAATTTTTATTGGCAAGCGGACGATTTTCTCCATTGCTGGCTTCATTGTGGGGGGAATAATGGTTGGACGTTCTATTTGGGAATACAGTGTTCAATATCTCGATCTTCCTCTAACTCTTTTGATCGGATTCTTAATTTTTACCTTTAGCGGTCTGGCTTTGCACGAGTTTCATGATAAAGGGGCTGATGATCATGATTTATTGGTGTAGCTTATATAACAAGAATTAAGGAATAAGGATTAAGGATTAAGCTTTTTTTTGATATACTCTTTGAGTAACTTAATAGAAAATTATGGCTGAGATATATGACACTTTAATTATTGGATCGGGTCCTGCTGGGTTTACGGCGGGGATCTATTCTTCACGAGCAAATTTAAAAACCCTTATTTTCGAGGGATGGCAGCCTGGAGGTCAATTAACGACAACAACTGAGGTAGAGAACTTTCCTGGCTTTAAAGACGGGATTATGGGGCCACAGCTAATGACTGAGATGCGGGCTCAAGCGGCTCGTTTTGGTGTGGAGTATGTTACCAAAGATGTTACCAAGGTTGATTTTAGTTCTCAGCCATTGAAGGTTTATGTGGGTGAGGAAGAATACCTCGGAAAAACGGTTATTATCGCCACAGGGGCAAAGCCTCGTATGCTTGGGTTGGAATCCGAAAAGACTTTTTGGGCGAAGGGAGTGTCTGCTTGTGCTACTTGTGATGGTTTCTTTTTCAAAGAGAAAGTTGTCGCCGTGATTGGCGGAGGGGATAGTGCGATGGAAGAGGCTGGCTTTCTTACAAAATTTGCTTCAAAAGTCTATTTAATCCATCGCTCCGAGAATTTCCGAGCTTCTGAAATCATGATTGATCGAGTGAAGGCGAATGAAAAGATCGAGATTTTAATGAATAAAACAGTTGATGAAGTATTGGGAGACGCTAAAGTAACTGGTTTGAAATTAAAAGATAATCAGTCTGGTGAAGCATCTGAAATCGAAGTGGATGGAATGTTTTTGGCGATTGGACACCTTCCTGTCACCGATTTATTCAAAGATCAGGTTGAATTGGATGCCACTGGCTTTATTGTTCAAAAAGAACACACCATGACGAGCGCTCCGGGTGTGTTTGCGGCAGGAGATGTATCCGATCATCGATATCGTCAGGGGATCACATCGGCCGGTACTGGTTGTATGGCGTCGATTGATGCGAAGAAGTGGATGGAGGATAACGCTCTCTGAACCCCTTTAAAAAAGTGGTTCAGTACTCCCCAAAATATCTGAACTCACTCATCACTTTTTCACTAGGCTTCGTCCCGCCTAACTTTGGGGCCCACGAGACCCAAAGCGGTGTCGGAACTACGCACGCTCATAAGCTCTTCGTTCGGTTATTTTAAAATACTAAAAAACCCATCACTCTGGTGGCTGGCTCAAATCCTGTCCCGATATGTCGGGCCTACAGAATCAGTCCGGTGTCATGCACCGTATGGTGCACGACAAGGAGGGCAATGGGTTTCATCCGATGTTTTAATTACTCAGTTCCTTCGGCAGGCTCAGAATCTTCGACTGGAGCTTCTTCTGGTTTTTCTTCAGCCTTTTCCTCTTTCACTTCCTCTTTCTTTTCTGCCTTAGGAGCTGCTTTTTTACTTCCCAATTTTTCTAGCTTTGGAGCTTCTCCTGGGGGAGGTAAAGCGGCTTTGGCCTGGTCTACAATCTGTTTGAAGATTTCTGGTTCGTGAATCGCTAGCTCAGAAAGCATCTTTCGATTGATTTCGATTCCAGCAAGTTCTAAACCGTAAATGAATCGGCTGTATTTTAGATCGTGTTCACGACAAGCAGCGTTGATACGAAGGACCCATAATTGATGGAAGGTTCGTTTTTTCAGACGTCGATCACGGTAAGCGTTGGTTCCTGCTTTCATTACTGCGTTTTTAGCGAGCTTAAATACATTCTTTCGTTTACCACGAAAGCCTTTGGCTTGTTTGATTATTTTCTTATGGCGTTTGCGAGCTGTTACGCCGCGTTTTACTCTAGACATTTCTTGTAAGGATTAAGGACTAAGGATTAAGGACCTGCCTGCCGGCAGGCAGGTTAAGTTCTAATTATTAAATTTAAGAACCAGGTAGCATTCTTTTGATCTGTTTAGTGTGAGCTTTGCTGGTTATGATGGTTTTCTTTGCTAAGCGTTTCTGCTTTTTAGACTTCTGCTGTAGAAGATGGTTGTTACCAGCTTTTTGCTGAGCAAATTTACCTTTACCTGTTACTTTGAAACGTTTTTTAGCTGAACTGCTAGATTTCTGTTTCCCAGGAGTTGCTTTTCCAGGCATATTATATTGAATTACAAATTAAAATTATTTTGGATTGAGCATCATTATCATCTGATATCCCTGTTTCTTTGGCTCTTGTTCGATGATGCAAATATCTTCAAGTAACTCTTGAAAGATGTGCATTTTTTCGATCCCAAGATCCATATGAGACATTTCTCGGCCGCGGAAGATTAAAGCGACTTTAACCAGATTACGTTCTTCTAGGAACTTTCTAGCCTTTCTTGCTTTGACTTCCAAATCGTGTTTGTCGGTGCGAATACTTAGACGAATGGTTTTCGTTTCAGTTTTCTTTACCTTAGTTTGCCCTTTCTTCTTCTTTTTTAAACCATAGAGGTAGTTTCCGTAGTCCATTAGTTTGCAAACGGGTGGTTTGGCCAATGGGGCTACTTCTACTAAATCTAACTCTTTCTCCTCAGCAATTTTTAATGCCTCTTCAGTTGGCATAACTCCTAATTGCTCTTCTCCGTCAATGAGTAACACTTCTGGTACTCGAATGTTTTTGTTATGTCGAAGTTTTTTACTAATGGAAGTAGGGGTTAAGGTTTAAAAGAAGGGGCTTAAAAGGCCTTCCTTTCAGAAAGCTTACCAATACTATTGAAAAAACATTTAAAAGTCAATCTTTTCTTTTAGATAGGTCAATATCGAGGTGCATCAATACAAAAAATCGAAGTTTGAAAATCGAAAATCGAAGTAAGTTCAAAACTCAAAGTTCAAAATAAATCCGAAACTCTTAAGGAAACTTAAATAGGCTAGAAGCTGCTGATTAGGCTTATGAGGCCAAGTTGAGCGAAATCGAGAGCGAAGAAGGCTAAAATTGGAGAAAGATCGATCATTCCTATTCGTGGGACAAGATTTCGGAAGAATTTTAAAATAGGCTCAGTGATTTCGTGTAATATCTGATTAAATTTACCCCCTCCTTTCTGTCCCATTGGGCGAATCCATGACATTAAAATACGCAACAAAATGGCGTATTTAAGTATTTTTACAATTGTGATGATGAAAGTGAGAATGAAATCCATAAATTCATTATAAGCACGAAATTCGAAATTCGAAACTCGAAAAATATTAAATAAGTGAAATAAAAACGGCCATGCGACCGGCGTCTCCCTTGCGATAAGAATAAAATCCAGCAGGATCGCATTTGGTACACTGCTTTGTTTTTTCAATTTGGCTTTCCATCACTCCTTCATTTTTTAGTTGATCGATGCTGAGTGACCAAAAATCGACATGATGACCCTCTATATAAGGGTGTATGAATTCAGGGAGTTCTTTTTTTGGGTCGCTGAACTCGGTGCAGCAAGGGCCAAGTGACGGGCTTATTCCTACAATAAGGTCTTTTGGGTTTGAGCCATATTCCTCTTTTAATCTCTGAATGGTTTTACCAATAATGTTGACCGTTGACCCGCGCCAACCGGAATGAATAGCGGAAATTGCTTTTTGAACGGGGTCAAATACCAGTAACCCTTGGCAATCGGCTACTCGAACGGCGATCGATAGATTTTTTTGATTGGTGATAAAAGCATCTCCATCGGGGACGTCCTCTGGTTTTTTATTAATCGCTATTATTTTGTCACCATGAACTTGATTAGCAAAAATAAGCTCTTCTGGATGATCGGACATTTTTGTCGCCATTCCGTGAACTAGCGTGTCTTTGTAGGGTTTAAATAGGTCGAATTTGAGAATCATTATTTAATATGATTTGAATAAATATTTATAATAAGCTAAGAATTCTCTTGGTATTGAGTAAAAATCTCTTAGTTCAAATATGTTTGCGTGTGCGGAATAGATTTCCTTAATCCCAATTTTCCTAAAGGCAAGTTTAGATCTGCTTATGTGGTAATATTGTGTGACGAGATTGACTGAATTTAGATCATTTTTCTCCATAATTTCTTTAGTGTTTTTTGCTGTTGCATAAGTGTTTATTCCTTTGCTATCGGTCATTATACTTTCTTCGGGTATGTTGTTTTTAACCAGATAATTTTTCATTATCAATGCTTCATCAAATCCTTCTTTGCCGAGTCCTCCGCTTACAATAATTTTTTTAGCATTTTGATTATTATACAGTTCAATCCCTCTATCTAATCTACTTTTTAGTCGTTTTGATGGTTGCCCATTTTTTTCAACCTTATTTCCAAAAACTACAATTACATCTGATTTACCGATTTCATCTATTAGGCCATCAGTAATAATGGCTATTGAATGAACACAAAACCAAATAGTAAATATGAGAAATGCATATTTTAATCTTTTTTTCATTTACTCACTTTTATGGAGCATTCGTGGAATCTGTTCAGCCAATTCAATTGCTTTTAGGCTGCTTTGTATTTGAGCTAGGTAGTCGGCTGCACTTCCGAGTGTATCACTGGCTAGCTGGCAAGCTGCAATCGGCTCATGACCTTGTGCCATTAGCCCTCCAATGAGTCCGCTCAGTACATCTCCACTTCCTCCTACCGTCATTAATGGGTTTCCTGTTTTATTTACAATTAATTCATCGTCATCGGCAATAATGTCCTCAGGGCCTTTGCAAATAATGGTGGCATTTAGATTCCTCGCCCATTTTTGAACGTTTTCTGGAGTTGGCTCGTCAGCCGTTAATTCCTTAAATTCTCCTCGATGTGGTGTTAGCACGCTGACTTCCGGAAGGCTGTTGGTGTAAATCAAAGCGCTGGCATCAATAACGGTTGGTTTTTCTAATTTTCCTAAAATTGTTTTGATCGCTTTTTGAGTGTCTTTGTTACTCCCGAGTCCTGGGCCTATTACCACTACATCTACTTTTTCACTGGCGTGTAGAACGTGTTTTACATCTTTTGATGTTAAGTGATTCTCTTCAAAATTTTGGATAATAAAGTTCAATGAATGGACTTTGGCCGCTTCGGTGTGACAATGGGGTATGAAGGGGAGCACTAAATCTGCCCCAGCGTTTTCAGCGCCGAGTGCACATAAAATGGGAGCTCCATGAAACATGGCACTTCCTCCTATTATGAGAACTTTACCATTTTGACCTTTGTGTGAATCGTTTTCTCTCCCGCTTACGGGATCTCGTTTTGCGATGATTTTCATTTTTATTTTTGAGTTACAGTGATTATTTAAACGGAGAGTTTGGAAGGATTTGAACTTCTGGCTCTAGGCTAACATTGAATTTCTTTTTTACAATGCCATGAACCTTAACTGCTAAATTAATAATATCAGTACTGGTGGCATTTCCTTTATTAATGATCCAGTTGGCATGTTTGTCAGAGACAATGGCATCGCCTATTTTTAATCCTTTGCATCCTGATTGTTCAATGAGCCAACCTGCTGATGGAAATTGTCCTGGATTTTTAAAGAAGCTTCCGCAGGTTTTTCCGGCTGGTTGTTTCAAGGTTCTTTCCTTTGAGTATTCATTGATTTCAGATCGAACTTTTAATGCAGGTGTTAGCTTTAATTTAAAGGTAGCCGATAGAATAATGTCTCTATTTTTCTTTATCTTACTATCTCGGTATCCAAACTGAAAGTACTCGGGGCTAACGATCATTGGCTTACCTTTTCCTTCTGGTAAAACAACGGCGTGAGTGATGACATCTCCAATATAAACATCGGGGATACCTGCGTTTCCATAAACAGCGCCTCCAACCGTTCCTGGAACCGTGGCGAGACCAGAAATACCTCCTAAATTATGTTGAGAAGCGATAATAACCATCTTTGCCATATTCACTCCGCTTTCGCACGTGATCAAGTTGCCTTGAATGTGCATTTTGGTCATCTTGTTTCGAATAATCAAACCCGGAAAACCTTCGTCGCTGAAAAGAATATTGCTTCCATCTCCTAATATCACATAGGGGATTTGCTGACTTTTGGCGAACTCGCGTAAGTGATGCATTTCCTGCCAGGTTTTGGCTTCCGCATAAAACTTAGCGCTCCCGCCAGTGCGGTAAGTGGAAAATGTCTTCAGTGAAATGTCTTTTTTAACCTGTAATTCCATGGGTTTAATTAGGGTTGCTATAACTGTACAAGTTTTTATAGCTTTTGTAAAGCAAAATCGAGTCGTTTCAATGTTTCCTCTTTTCCTAGGTAAACCATCAATGTGGCAAAGTTGGGAGATCGTTCTAGTCCAGAAAGCGCAACTCGGATTGGCCATAGTACTTGGCCGTTTTTTAACTCTAGTATACTCACGATTCCAATCATTGCGTCGGATAGCTCTTGGTTTTTACTGCCATCTCCTTTTTCCCAATCCATATTACCAATCACTTCTTTTGCTTTTTCTAAAACACTTTTTAACATGTCAGATGTGATTTGAAATTTTTCTTTCATGATCAAATCTAGTGGATAGTCTGGTACATCACCGAAGAATGTTGCGAGAGCTTCCGGAATTTCACTTAGCTTGCTGAATCGTCCTTCGAAGTCATGGTCTTGGAGGATTTTTTTAATCAAATCCATTTGATCTGATGGCAGTTTATCTTTTATGAATACTTCAACCATTTCCATAAAGCTATCAATATCATCTTTGATCGCTTTTTTAATGTATTCACCATTAATCCAATCGAGTTTTTTCAAATCAAATACTGCCCCTCCTTTGTGAACGCGATCGAGTGTGAATTTTTCAATCAGCTCATCCATGCTGAATATCTCCTGTTCATCGGGCGTGTTCCATCCGAGGAGGGCAAGGAAGTTGAGCAGTGCTTCGGGTAAATATCCGTCTGCTAAATAGTCATCCACCGAGACCTTGTTCTTTCGTTTGCTCAGCTTGCTTTTGTCTTCATTTAAAATCAGTGGAAGATGTGCAAACTGTGGGGGTTCCCATCCGAGTGCTTGGACTAATAAAATTTGCTTAGGTGTGTTCGAAACATGATCTTCTCCGCGTATCACATGAGTGATTTTCATGTCGTGATCGTCTGATACAACCGTTAGATGGTAGAGGGGGTTATCGATGGCGCGCGCGATGACAAAGTCATCTAATTCTTTACTATGAATCGATACTTCACCTCGTACTAAATCGTCGAATTTAATATCTTGATCGCTTGGCACACGAAGTCTGATCACACCGCTGGTTAATTTTTTATCACGGCACATTCCATCGTATCGGGGCGGAAGTTTTTGCTCTCGTTGTTTCGCTCTCATTTCTTCCAATCGTTCTTTTGTGCATCCACAATAATAAGCCTTATCTTCATCTAAAAGCTTTTTAAGATCCTTTTTATAAGCTTCCGTTCGTTCGCTTTGCCGATATCCTTCTTGACCTAAGTGCACCCCTTCATCGCCAGCGATACCGAGTTTCATCAACCCATTCATAATGTCGTCTTCATATTCTTTGGTGCTTCGTTCTTTGTCGGTATCTTCAATACGAAAAACCATTACGCCTTTATGATGTTTGGCGAATAGGTGGTTGTATAAAGCCGTTCGGACGGTTCCGATGTGGAGAAGGCCAGTGGGTGAGGGGGGGATGCGGACGCGGATCATAATAAATAGTTATAGTGTGCTGTCATCATATCCAAAAAACCGTAGGTCGACAAACGTTTGTCGACCTACGGAAGTTTATTTGAAGTTTATTTGGAATATTCCTCCATTGTTACTTTTTTCATTACCACATCTTCAACAGGTTTGTCACCAGGTCCTGTTTCGGTATTGATGATTTTTTCTACCACATCCATTCCTTCAATTACTTGTCCAAATACTGTGTGGCAAGAAGGAGAGGTTGGATTGTGACAATCTAGGAAGTCGTTGTTGGCCTGATTGATGAAAAACTGAGAACCATTGGTGTTTGGTCCTGCATTGGCCATCGCAATAGAACCAGGCATATTACTTAGTTCTTTGTTTCCTTCGTCTTCAAATTTTCCTCCCCATAAGCTTTCTCCAGCGGTTCCGGTTCCTGTTGGGTCACCTCCGTGGATCATGAAGTTAGGAATAATACGGTGGAAGATGATTCCGTTGTAGTAATCTTTTTCAATAAGACCTACAAAGTTCTCAACGGTTTTTGGAGCGTGTGTTGGGAATAATCTTAATTTAATGGTTCCCATAGAGGTTTTCATATTTACAACTTGTTCGCCAGCTTCTGGCATGGCGGTTTGATCGAAAGTAGACATAGATTCTTGGTTAGTAGTAGGGGTAGTAGGAGTAGTAGGGGTAGTAGTGGTAGTGGTAGTAGTATTGGTAGTAGTAGTGGTAGGACTGCCTTGATAAACTTTACCAATTTCCACTTCGGGAGACTGGCTACATGCGGTGAGAATGATAAAAGAAAGGGCAAGTAAAAGAACGTTTAGTTTTTTCATGATACTTTGTTAATTAAATTATAGTTTGTATGGAACACAGGCTGTACTTCCATCTGCTGGGAAGCATAGCGTTGAACCATCAGCTGTTTCGACGCCCGTAATGAGTCCGGTTCCATTTCCTACAATATAAGCTTTGATTTTTAAAGGATTCGCTAATTCTTGATCTTCTATAATAGTGCCCAGCTGATATGATTTTCGGCCAACTGGTTCGGCTTCATATTTATAGGGTATTGGGTTACCCCCAATGTCTTTTGAAGGATCGTCGAGCAGCTTGGTTAGGTAATTTGGTACCAGTGTAGTTGCAAGGTCTCCTGTTGCGGGGTATCTACCGCTATTTGCGAGTGCATAAATTTCTAGGGCACTTTGAATAGTGGTTAGATCTTGCATTCTCCTAGAGTTCCTAGCCTTCTCTGTTTGCCCTCCCAACGCCACGTAAGCAGTTACCGAAAGAATCGCGATGATGGTGATTACTACAAGCAGTTCCACCAACGAGAATCCGTCTCTTCGAGAATTTTTAATTTTCATTTTCATAGATTTAATTCAAATAGTCTTATTTATTGTAGCTATACTCCCTTATTAAGGCAAATAAATTTCAACATTTTGTCATCTCGAGCTTGTCGAGAGATCCCTTTAAATTAAATAAGGGATTCCTCCGCAGGGTCGGAATGACAAAAAAAGTGGGTCCAGAATGACAAAAGGGGGTGTTCACCTAAAGCCCAACACTGTGTATAATAATCACATGAAATTAATAGTGGGCTTAGGAAATCCAGGGAAGAAATATGAAAACACTCGGCATAATGCTGGGTTTATGGGGGTGGATTTTTTAGCGGAACATTTTGGACTTGATCCATTCAAAAAAACCGATAAGCACAAATGTGAAATGACAGAAGGGATGATTGAGGGTGAGAAATCGATTCTTTTAAAGCCTCAGACGTTTATGAATTTGTCGGGTCAATCGGTTCGATCGGTGATGCAGTTCTACAAAATTCCTTTAGAGGATGTGGTTGTGATTTATGATGATGTGGATATTGCGTCGGGTAATTTAAAAGTGCGACCTTCTGGCTCACCAGGAACTCATAATGGTATGAAGTCAGTCACTCAAGAATTGGGGTCTCAGGATTTTGTTCGTGTTCGACTGGGAGTTTCTCCACTCGAAGAATTTAAGGGGGATTTGGCGGATTATGTTTTGGGTCAACTTTTGGATGAGGAAAAGCTTTTAATGGAGGGGAATGTTAAAAAACTTCCTCATTTGTTTGAGGTTTTGTGGAAAGAGGGGGTTGAAGAAGCGATGCAGGAGTTTAATTAGGGAGTTAAAATTTGATTTTAATAATAAAAAACTGTTTCAGAACGTTGTTCAGAAACAGTTTTTTGGCTCGGGAGGTAGGGTTCCCCGATCTTCATCGGGATAAACTTCTCACTCTA
>CBDUQS010000021.1:0-22202 GCA_965369815.1 uncultured bacterium
ACAATTGTATTTAAAGCGGTTCTTACTGCTGTGAAGGTTGGGGCCACCTCATCTGCTGCGTCTGCATTGAATGAATTTACTACCTCATTTGCTGCTGCAGAAGCATCAACCGTTGTGCCTGCTGCCTGAGTATATGTCACTGTTGGGGTTCCATCAGTTGCTGTTAATCCTGTAGTAGTAAGAGTCATACTTGTAGAAGCGCCTGCAGGATCAGTATTTGCAGTCACTGTCGCTCCAGTCACTGCATATCCAGAACCATCAGTCGTACCTCCTGTGTCTACGTTTTCAGAAAATGTGAGTACAGTCGTGTTCAAAGCGGTTCTTGCTGCTGTGAAGGTTGGAGCTACTTCATCTGCAGCTGGTATTGCTCCCCCATCAGCAATCTCATTTGTTGCTGCTGAATTATCTAAAATATCACCTGTTGCTACGACGTAACCTACGTTTGGTGTTCCATTGGTAGCGGTTAATCCAGTTGTTGTGAGTGTAACTGAAGTGCCTGCTGTTGGGGCAGTATTGGTTACTGCGGATGCACCTACCACTGTGAAGGAATCGGCAATGGCGGTACCTGTTACATTTTCAGAAAAAGTAAGAACAATTGTATTTAAAGCGGTTCTTACTGCTGTGAAGGTTGGGGCCACCTCATCTGTGGCTGGTATTGCTCCGCCATCAGAAATTTCAGTTCCTGCTGAGTCTCCATCTATATCACCTGTTGCTGCGACGTAACCTACGTTTGGTGTTCCATCGGTAGCGGTTAATCCAGTTGTTGTAAGTGTAACTGAAGTACTTCCTGATGGGGCTGTATTTTCTACTGCGGATGCACCTACTACCGTAAAGGAATCTGCAATGGCTGAACCGGATACGTTTTCGGAAAAAGTAAGAACAATTGTGTTTAAAGCGGTTCTTACTGCTGTGAAGGTTGGGGATATTCCATTGGTAATGTTTGGAGATGTTCCTGTTGCTAGTTGATTTTCTGCTGCTGAAGCGTCAACCAAATTACCTGTAATACTATTGGTATAGGTGATGGTGGCATCGGGATCTTCACTCGCAAATGCAGAAGAAAGTGTCAGTACTAAAATGTCAGAAGATCCACCTGGATCACTATTTGCAGTTACCGTTCTTCCTCCAGCATGGGTACCTGTTACTGTCCAGGCTGCGCCATCAGTTGAAGCTACATCGACATTTTCTGAAAATGTAACGGTAAGCTTATCTAAGCCAACCCCTGAATCTCCAGTTACAACACTGGTGATTGTTGGAACTACTCCATCTGCTGCATCTGCATTGAATGAATCTGTCACTTCATTTGTTGCTGTAGAAGCATCAACCGTTGTACCTGCTGCCTGAGTATATGTCACTGTTGGAGTTCCATCAGTTGCTGTTAATCCTGTAGTATAAAGAGTCATACTTGTAGAAGCGCCTGCAGGATCAGTATTTGAAGTCACCGTCGCTCCAGCCACTGCATATCCAGAGCCATCAATTGTACCTCCTGTGTCTACATTTTCAGAAAATGTGAGTACAGTCGTGTTCAAACCGGTTCTTGCTGCTGTGAAGGTTGGGGCTACTTCATCTGCAGCTGGTATCGCTCCCCCATCATCAATCTCATTTGTTGCTGCTGAATTATCTAAAATATCACCTGTTGCTACGACGTAACCTACGTTTGGTGTTCCATTGGTAGCGGTTAATCCAGTTGTTGTGAGTGTAACTGAAGTGCCTGCTGTTGGGGCAGTATTTTCTACTGCGGATGCACCTACTACTGTGAAGGAATCGGCAATGGCGGTACCTGTTACATTTTCGGAAAAAGTAAGAACAATTGTGTTCAAAGCGGTTCTTACTGCTGTGAAGGTTGGTGGCACTTGATCTACGGCTGCTATAGCTCCGCCATCAGAAATTTCATTTGTTGCTGCTGAATTATCTAAAATAGCACCTGTTGCTACGACGTAACCTACGTTTGGTGTCCCGTTGGTGGCGGTTAATCCAGTTGTTGTGAGTGTAACTGAAGTGCTTCCTGATGGAGCTGTATTGGTTACTGCAGATGCACCTACTACTGTGAAAGAATCTGCAATGGAGGGGCCTGTTACATTTTCGGAGAATGTGAGTTCAATGGTGTTTAAAGCGGTTCTTATTGCTGTGAAGGTTGGGACTGCTCCATCAATAAACGCAGGGGTTGAAGCTGAAGTGAAAGTGATTGAATCGGCTTTATTTACCCCATCCGTTACCATTCCAGTGCCGCCATCATAAGCCAGATTCATATCCCCCACATCGCTTTTAACTGTTTCTGGAGTGAAGGCATATATACATTGATTTGTTGCACTACTGGTTGAATTACATTCGGCAACCGCTCCATTGGTTACACCAACAAAGTCAGCCGCTGAGCTTGCGGTGAATTTTGCTGAAGCATCAGCTACTGCATTAATATCCTCTGACCAAATCACAGACATCTTATCTATTTTTCCATCATTACTGTTAGCGTCTAAAAGCGTTGCGGATACTGGAACGGGCTTGGCCCCATCAGTAAAAGTGGCTTGAGATTGATTACCTAAAGTGGAATTAACAGTGGTTCCATCTGTGAGGGAAAAAGTATTTTGGCTGCTAACTGCAATACTTCCACTCCCCTCATTGGTATCAATCGCTGTTGCTTCAGTTCCCAATACAACCACCTCACTAGTCTCACCGCCTCCAATCAAATCGTCAGAGGTTGAACCAAAATCTGCTCCTGTAAAATCTCCAACGGTAAGGCTGAGGTCATTGGCGCTTAATACGCTATTTACATGAAGTGATTCTGAAAAACTAACATCAAATCGATCAATCTTACCATCATCGTCAATATCTTCATATTTAAAATCTTTGATTACTGGTGCAGCCCCATCTATCTCAACGTTTGTGCCAGAATCCCCTGAGGCAATGGCAACCAGTTGAGTATCTGTTGAGTCATCATATTCAGTTCCCGTATCTACACTACCCTGCTGAGTATAATAAACTTCCAAATCAGCGTTCAAAGTGTCTACGGTTAAATCAGGATCTGTCTCATCTAAATCCACATAAATTATTATTGGATTTGCGTCAACGGCGCTATTTATAGTTACAGATGAAATATCAACTAAGCTCCCCCCATCAGAGGCTCCCCATCCTGTAATGTCATGAATCGCTGCTGTATTTTTACTAGTATTATCTATCTTAATTACAAATCGATTAATCTTTCCATTAAAATTAGTGTCCAACATTGTTATATCCTCCAAAACATTATCAGCGGCCAATGCTATTGGGACACCTTGAGTAAATAGCGAACCAATCAGAAAAATGCCGATAAAAAACAATGTGACTGAGCTTAATAAATTTTTAGAAAATCGATTCTTCATTTTTAATTAAATTAGGAATTTAGAATTTTTTATATTTGAATTAATTTAAATCGCCGAATTGAACGGAGCTTTTGTCTTGAATTTCCTCAAGAATTCTCCAGACCATTTCAGACATTTCACCCCGATTCACGTTTTGCGTGAGTGAGCGGAATGAAGTGGGTAGATAATCGAGTGTAGAAAGTGATTCCAAGAATTCGCTGTACCACGAGGAACCTTCGGGGTTGATCTTAGGAACTCCCAATGTATTCACTACAATTTTAGAAGCTTCCACTACATTGATAGTATCGGAAGGCTTGAATTCTCCGTCGGAATAACCGCTAATAATTCCTTCATTTTTAGCATAACAAACATAAGACGCGAACCAGTCGGAAGCTTTTACATCTGGGAAACAACTAGTGGCATATTGAGCGAGTTCGCCAGCGCTCATTCCTTTTGCCCCCACAATGATTTTAGTGAATTCGGCGCGGTTTACTGATTTAGCGGGCTGGAAAGTGCCATCTGGATATCCGCCAACGTAATTATTTTCTTTTAAATACTCAATCGCGACTCGATTGTCATGATATTCCGGCACGTCAGGGAAGGATTTGTCTTCATCCACAAATTCGATGGTGGGACCGTCATCGGGGGTTTTTGAATTTTCTGGCTCCACTGCCTGAATCACAATCTGAGTGGCAGGGCCGACATTATAAGCGGCGTCTTCTGCGGAAATATTTAGGCGATTGGTTTTATTGGCCTCTAAATCAACGGTCACTGAGAAAATTCCATTTCCATTTGCCTGAGTACTGCCAGCAGTGCTGCCATCGGTTCGTTTTACATAGATATTCGCATTGGATTCAGTCGAACCGTTAATGGTGTATTCATAAGCTTCCACTGGATTCTGAACGGGATCGATGGTTGGAGCGGCGGGTGCGGTGTGATCTCCTGGTGTTGAGCTGGATGCCGTCGCCTCTTTAATGGAAACTTGCCTTGTGTCACTAAAATCTCCATTCAATTCAGCAGCGATAGAAAAATTATTGGTGGCGTTTTGAGAAAGACCTACCAACACCTCGACTGTCCCATCCAACGCGTTCCCAACGCCATCGGTTGTTGGTGGAACAAAGCTGGGGCCACCCAAAACCGTTACTTTTGCGCCCTCATCCACATGAATAACCAGTGTATAAAAATCCGCATCCACAGAGGACGGAATACTGTCGACGGTTGGCTTTGACACAGCAAAAGCGCTCACTGGAAAAGAAAGAACGACAAGTAGTCCAACAAGAAGGTTTATTTTCTTCATAATTTTTATTTTATTTTTTACTCGTTGATTATACCGAAAAAACCTCTGAAATTCAAAGGGAAAATGTGGTAAACTATTTCTGATCTCATATCCTATGATTTGAGATTTAATTCTGAGATCTGACTTCTCGCATCTGAAATATTTATGGTTTTTCACATTCTCACCATTTTCCCAGAAATGTTCAAAGGATTCCTGAACGAATCTATTTTAAAGAAAGCTCAGGGAAAAGGGGTGATTGAAATTCAGATTCACGACATTCGGGATTACAGTACAAACAAGCACAAGAAGGTAGATGACACACCTTACGGTGGCGGAGCGGGCATGGTTTTTACACCACAACCTCTTTTTGATTGCATTGAAGCGGTGAAGAAAAAAGCACCCAAAGCGCCCGTTATTTATATGACGCCAAAAGGTCAGCGATTGACGCAATCAAAAGTGGAAAGATTGAACACAAAATTTACTCAACTAATTCTTCTGTGTGGCCATTATGAAGGCATCGATCAGCGCGTGATTGACGCTTTGGTGGATATGGAAATCTCGATTGGAGACTATGTTTTAAGTGGAGGTGAATTGGCCGCGATGGTCACCGTGGATGCTGTGAGTCGATTGGTACCTGGTGCTCTCGGAAAAGAAGCTTCACATGAGGAGGAAACTTTTTCTAAAAAACTGGATCGAAAAAAAGAGTATCCGCATTACACAAAGCCTTCCGATTTTCGTGGAATAAAAGTGCCAGAAGTATTATTGAATGGGCATCACGCAGAAATTGAAAAATGGAGACGTCGTCATCTCGGATGACTCCAGTTGGCAGTTTGCAGTTTTCAGATTGCAGTTTTTGTATACAAAAGTTATTCATGAACAATTTATTTATTCAAAAAATCGGCGACGAATTGGAAAATAAAAACCCCTTATATATAAAGGTAAAGATTCAATCTAAATCGCCCAAAACCGAAATTGTCGATCAATTGGATGATGAAACCTATAAAATTAAAGTGGCGGCTCAACCGATTCGTGGGAAAGCCAATGCGGAGCTTTTAAAATTCCTTAAAAAAAGCCTGAGCCTATCGGAGGCTGAGATTGTGAGTGGTGGACGAGATAGTGTGAAGTTGATTCGATTAAGCCTTTAAAACCTCTTCCACATCATTCCTTCCGGAAGCGACGAGCCCTTTTTCCTGAGCCTCGTGAACAACTTCTGCAGGGAAATAACCTTCAACATCTTCAACAAAACTAGCAAACTCTCGACTGTTTGCCTTATTCGCCTTGTAAAAATAATCTGCTAAGTCTCCTAAAAATGGAATAAGTCCAATAACAACATCCACTGTTAATCGCATTCCCATTTTGGCGACTTTCCATTTTGGCATTCCATGTCGAATCGCTTCAATCATTGTATAGCTTGATAGTATTGCCCCTGCCACGTCTCCACCTCCTGCTAAAAGGCCAATCAATGCGTCGAGCCCGTAGGTGTCCATAATTTTTGCAAAAATCTCAATTCGCTTGGCTGAATCTTTCATTTGCTCCAATTGGCCACGAGTGATCATCCGACCATCCACTTCAACTCCTTTTTCAGGCTTCACAATAGCCAGCTCTGCGGAGCTATCTGTTTCTGAGTTTTCTAATGATGCTTTTTTTGACAATGCCATTCTTTTTATTTTATATCGAATTATTATACCATATTTTTTAATAATTTTAAATACCAACCCACTGTGTAGCTTGTATCCCCTCCCCTTTTTCGCTATCCTCTTTTTGTCTTAAAATATTATGAAATGATTGATCTAAAACAACTTCGTGAAAACCAGGAGGAATATTCTAAAGGTTTTGCTAAAAAGCAGGTAAAAGTGGATGTGGACAAGGTGCTGAAAATCGATGAGGAATATCGGGCTGTTTTGCAAAAAGTAGAAGAATATCGAGCAGAAAAAAACCAAGTTTCAAAGCTCATCCCTACATTGAAGGACGATGAACGCCAAGATAAAATAGTGGAAATGAAAGCACTTGGGGAAAAGCTGGATCAGGCAGAGACTAATATGGACAAATTATTTGCTGAGCTTAAGGTATTAACCGATGGGATTCCTAATCCCCCTCACGAAAGTGTTCCTGAAGGGAAAAGTGATGAAGAAAATCAGCCGATTAAAACGGTTGGTGAAATTCCTAAATTCAACTTTAAACCCAAAGACCATCTGGAATTGGGTACTTTATTGGACGTGATTGATATGGAGACGGCGACTAAAACCAGTGGAGCTCGCTTTTACTATCTTAAAAATGAACTGGTTCAGCTAGAATTTGCGCTCATCAACTGGTTACTACAGAAATACGTCAAAAAAGGCTTCACGCCGGTTACTGTACCGATGCTGGTTAATGAAGAAATGATGTATGCCACAGGGTTTTTCCCTGCAGATAAAAATGAAATCTATACAGTGAACCCAAAAACCGAGGAAAATCCTGATGGGGATAATTTGTATTTAGTAGGAACCTCCGAGGTTCCTCTTGCTGGCCTTCATATGTTTAAAGCGTCTAAATCGGAAGATCTTCCGAAGCGATATGTTGGTTTTTCTAGCTGTTTCCGAAGGGAGGCAGGAAGCTATGGAAAGGACACTAAGGGAATTCTTCGAGTGCATCAATTCGATAAAATGGAGATGTTCTCCTTCTGTCACCCTGATAAATCGTGGGAAGAACATGATTTGCTATTGAGCATTGAGGAAGAGATTTTACAAGACTTAGGACTCCCCTACCAAGTAGTGAATATATGCGGAGGTGATTTGGGAGCTCCTGCGGCCAAAAAATATGATTGTGAGGTTTGGATTCCAACTCAGGAAAAATATCGTGAGCTGACTAGTTGTTCCAATTGTACTGATTTTCAGGCGCGACGTGGCGGTATTCGATATAAAGATGAAAATGGCACTCATTTCATGCACACTTTAAACGGAACTGCGATGGCCTCTACGCGAACCTTAATTGCTCTGATGGAAAATTATCAGCAGGAAGATGGGTCAGTTAAAATTCCAGAGATTCTTCATCCGTTTATGGGTGGAGTTAGTGAAATTAAACTGAAAAATTAGGACACAGGAAACAGAACACAGGACACAGCTGATAATCAGTCGTTTCCTATTACCCTTTGTCTTGAATTTCAATACTTATATAAGGTAAGGTTATACATACAAACCAACTCTAAAAAATATGAAACAAATGCCTCCCCACCCCCCTCGTCCGCCGCAATTTCAGCCCCCTAAACGAAATAACAGTTTTGGGTATGTGATTTTGTTTGCATTGGTGCTGACGATTGTTTATTACATTTTCAATCCGCAAGTCGCCACCGAAGACAAGCGTGTCGAAGAAATCCCAATTAGCCAGATGACGGCCAATTATCAAGATTTGCGCTTTTCAGAACTAGAGCTTAAAAATGGTAAAATTTACGCAACTGATAAGAACAAAAACCGTTATTTTGCTGTACGACCTGAGGGAGAAAGCTTAAAAGATTTGGGTTTTAGCGACCCAAGTAATCCCACTGAAGTTAAAGCGATTAGTACCGAAGCCACTGTATTTTGGATGAATGTTGTCTCTGGCTGGCTGCCGATTATTCTATTCGTTGCACTCATTATTTTTATGGTGAAGCAACTTGGAAAAGGGGCTAACAGTGCCTTTTCTTTCGGAAAGTCTCAAGCCCGTGTTTATTCTAAGGATAGAAAAAAGAAAACCACCTTTAAAGATGTAGCGGGAATGGATGAATCGAAAGAGGAGCTCGTGGAAGTCGTCGATTTTTTAAAGAATCCAAAAAAATACACCAAAATCGGAGCGAAAATTCCTCGTGGTGTGATGCTTGTTGGAGCGCCTGGAACTGGTAAAACATTGCTTGCTCGCGCCGTCGCCGGCGAGGCGAATGTCCCTTTCTTCAGTATTTCTGGTTCAGAATTTGTCGAGATGTTTGTGGGCGTGGGAGCCAGCCGTGTACGAGATCTTTTTCAGAAGGCCAAGAAGAATGCACCTTGTATTATTTTCATCGATGAAATCGACGCTGTTGGACGACAACGTGGTTTTGGTATGGGTGGTGGACACGATGAACGTGAACAGACTCTTAATCAGATTTTGACGGAGATGGATGGCTTTGAGAACGAAACCAACGTAATTGTAATGGCGGCAACCAATCGCCCCGATATTCTGGATGCGGCCTTGATGCGTCCCGGTCGTTTTGATCGACGTGTGATTATTGATATGCCCAACTTAATAGAGCGTGAAGAGATTTTAAAAGTACACGCCCGCAACAAGCCATTGGAAACAAAAGTGGATTTAAAAACTATTGCTCGACAAACCCCTGGATTCAGCGGAGCAGATTTAGAAAACTTATTAAACGAAGCCGCTCTTTTAGCTGCCAAGAAGAATCAGAAAAAACTGAGGCATCACGATTTAGAATTAGCGGTTGAAAAAGTTGGACTTGGTCCTGAAAAGAAATCTCGGAAGCTATCTGAACAGGAGAAGAAAATCACTGCCTATCATGAAGTTGGACACGCCTTAGTGGGGCATTTACTCCCTGGGTGCGATCCGATTCATAAGGTTTCCGTAATTCCACGCGGAATGGCTTTGGGAGTGACTTGGTCGATGCCAGAAAAAGAGATTTATCTGAAATCTGTTTCTAAATTTAAAGATGAAATTTGCTCTCTTTTGGGTGGATATATTTCTGAAAAGACTTTCTTTGGCGAAGTGACCACAGGAGCTAGTAGCGATTTAAAACGCGCCACCAACATTGCTCGTAGCATGGTGACAGATTATGGAATGAGCTCCGAGATCGGCCTTACTGTTTTTGGTGAGAAGGGAGGAGGGCAGTTCCTTGGGTCTGAAGTGACAACCTATAAAAATTACAGCGAAGAAATCGCTTCTAAAATCGACAATGCAATCAGTAAGATTCTTAAGGAAGCTGAAGCTCGAACCATCAAGCTTATTGCTGATAACAAAACTTTGATGGATAAAATTTCTGAAGAACTTCTTAAGAAAGAAACGCTGAATGCAGAAGAATTTAATGCCTTCTTTCCGACTAAAAAATCAAAGTAATTTAACGTCACTTTATTATGAATCAAGTCCGAATTAAAGAGCCTACGCATATCACCATTCCTGCTTCAAAAGAAGCTCAGCCTATGGTGCCCGAGAACCTCTCTCAATCCCCTGAAGGATTTGGTCAGCTCCCAATTGATATTTTGGAAAGCGAAAAGGAAATTTTAGTGATCACTCCGATTGCTGGCGTGGATATGGATAAAACGGATATTGTTATTACAAATGATGTTTTGACGATTCGTGGTGAACGTCAGACTGATCTTTCTGTTTTTAATTTTAAAAAGCGTGATTATTACGTTCAGGAATGTTTTTGGGGAAAGTTTTCCCGTTCGGTTATTCTACCTGCCAATGCGGATGCCCAGAAAATCGAAGCCAATCAGAAAGATCATGTGCTTTACATTCGGATCCCTAAAAAGACTGGCATTCAGATGAGGATTGTAAAAATTAAGTCTTAATTTTTAGTCTCAAGTGCGAGTGCGAGCCTGCCTGCCGGCAAAGGCAGGTCTCAAGATGACCACTTAACACCTAAGATTCATACCTTTAATTATGAGAATAAGGAAAGCAGTATTACCGGTGGCGGGAAAAGGAACGCGTTTTTTGCCTGCTACCAAAGTGGTTCCCAAGGAGCTTCTTCCGATTGTCGATAAACCGGTTATTCAGTATTTGGTGGAAGAAGCGGTTTTGAGCGGGATTGAAGAGATAATTTTTGTCATCGCTCCCGATAAGGAGCTAATTAAAGATCATTTTTCACCCAACAATGAGCTGGAAGCCCTTTTAGAGAAAAAGGGTAATCAGGCCCTTCTTGAAAAAGTGAAACCCATTCATAACTTGGCGAAATTCACCTATGTTTATCAAAATGAGCCCCTTGGAGATGGCCATGCTATTTTACAGGCGGAAGAAGCGGTAAATGGTGAACCTTTTGTTGTTCTTTTTGGGGATGATATTGTAAAACACAATATTCCTGCCGCTCAGCAGCTAATGAATCATTTTAATGGTGAGAGTATTTTGGCGGTTGAGCGAATTCCTAAAGAAAAAAGTTCTTTATATGGAATGATCCAACCAGGTGACCAGTCGGATCGACTTTGCGAAGTCTTGGATATGATTGAAAAACCTAATCCAGATGAATCCCCTAGCGACCTTGGAATTATTGGGAAGTATATTTGCCCTCCAGAAATTTTTCAGGCGCTCAAAAAGGCTCCACAAGGAAAAGATGGTGAAATTCGACTGATTGATGGCTTTAATGAACTGAAGAGTTCTCAGAAAATATGGGCTGTTGAAATTGAAGGAGAGCGATTCGATACAGGTAACCCTGAGGGGCTAACAGCGGCAAGCAATGCCTATCTTCGCTAAATTTTGAATTATATCAGACCATAAAATAGACTTGACTGTCTCTTTCGTTTTAGGTAAAAATACTTGAGTTTCCCCCTAAAATAAGGTACAATGATATAACAACTTCATTAAAAAGCTTATGACTTCTGACCAGGATGAAAACATGTACCCAAGCCATATAATGGCTGCACTTGAAGAGATTGAAACTCTCAAACTTAATGGTGAGCATGAAAAATCAATCGACTATGCGCAAAAGCTTTTGTGTGACGATCCTAATTGTGTTGCTGCCCTAGAAGAGATTGCCGATAACTATGTAAGCCTTGATCAATTTGATCGTGCTGAAAAAGCGGCTGCTCATGTATTAAAGTTGGATAAAGAAAGTTACACGGGTCACTACATTCTTGGATTCCTTTCTTCTCATCAACAAGATTGGGTTAAAGCGGTTGGTAATCTAAAAAAAGCCAATACCCTTCATCCTAATAATCCAGAAATCCTTCGATGTCTTGGGTGGGCTACCTTTAACACTAATAAGCGCAGTCAGGGAATGGTGATTTTAGAACGATCCCTTAATCTTGATCCAGAAAATAGCCTTACTTTATGTGACTTGGGTATTTGCAATCTTCAAACTAAACAGTTTGATCGAGCTGTTGAACTTTTAAAGCAGGCGATGGAAATTGATCCTGATAACCCTCGTGTTCAAGAATGTTACCGAGCGGCAAAAGGATTCAGTGAACGCTACTCTACATTGGTTAATACGCCAAAAAAGAGAGCTCCACAGAGGAAATCTTTCAACTAAAAATCGAAAACCGAACTTCGAAAACCGAATATTTTGTATTTTAATTAAATAAGTGTAAATAAATGAATAAAGGGAATTTTAAGTATGTAGATTTAGAGGTACGCACTTTTGAGTACGCTAAAAATATTAGAAATTTTGTCAGAAAAATACCTAAAACACTGATCGTCTTTGATGATATAAAGCAGCTAATCAGATCCTCTGGTTCAGTTGGAGCTAACTATATTGAGGCCATTGAGAGCTTTAGCAATAAAGATTACATATATCGAATTAAAATATGCCGAAAAGAAGCCAAAGAAAGTTGCTTTTGGCTAAAATTAATTGACTTATCAAATTCTCCATCTTTAAGTGATGAGAATAAAATATTTGTAAAAGAGTCAACTGAGCTAATGAATATTTTTGGAAAAATCATTCGCAATAAAGAATCTGTCGTAAATCAACCGTCCTGATAAACAATTCGATTTTCGAAGTTCGATTTTAAAAAATCTATCAAAACGGTAGAATGAGTTTATTATGATAAAAAAAGACAGAGTAAAGGTGATGGGCTTTGGCACGTTTGATGGGGTTCACCCAGGGCATTTGAGCTATTTAAAACAATTACATGCGCTGGGAGATGAGGTGATTATTGTGGTTGCACGAGATAAAAACGTTGAAAAAATCAAAAATTCCCTACCTTCCTATAACGAAGAGGATCGGCTCAATGAACTCCGTCAGATCAAACTGGTAGACAGAGTTATTCTTGGGAACGAGACTGACTTTTATCAAGTTATTCGTGATCACAAACCTGATGCTATTGGATTGGGATATGATCAAAAGGCCGATATTGAAACCCTTAAAAGCCTATTCCCCACTATTGAAGTGATTCGACTGAAAGCCTTCGAGCCAGAAAAGCATAAATCGAGCCTACTTAACAAAATTAAGAATTAAAAATTAAGAGTTAACCTTGTTGCTGAGAGGGTTTTTTCGTATAATCAGATTAAGATAAAAAATAAAAATGAAAAGTCCGCTACAAAAAAGGATTATTTGGCTCGAACGAGTGCTTAAAAACGGTTGGCATAATTTGATGCGCAACAAGGTTTTAACGGTAGCCACTACTCTGATTATTGCTTTGATGTTTTTTGTATTTAATTTAATTTTAGCTCTTAGCTATGCTAGTGATTCGGTGATTCTATCGGTGGGACGAAAAGTAGATATTCGAGTTGAGATTCAATCAGGAGTAGAGAATTACACCATTCAAACTTTAAAAAACCGACTGAGTGAGCTTCAGGAAATCGATGAAATTGTTTTTATTAGCCAAGAGGAAGCACTGAGAGGCTTTGGTACCAAATATCCTAATGTTATTTCTTTTTTGGAGAACAACAACCTAAAGAACCCCCTCCCCAATGTGTTACGCATTGTGGGGAGCGATGTGTCTGTGAATAATCAGATCATTGAATTCCTATCCGACCCTCAATTTGCACGTATTATCAATCAAGATAAATTGGAAAATGATACGGAGCAAAAAAGTCGAAACGAAAAAATCCTAAACATCACCCAGTTTATTAAAGGGGTTGGCTTGTGGCTCAATATAATATTTGCAGTGGTAGCGATTTTGATTATTTTCAATAGCATTAATTTAAGCATTCACACCCATCGTCACGAAATCAACATTATGCGCCTGGTGGGGGCCAACAAAAACTTCATTCGTGGAGGGTATGTTGTTGAAGGACTTATTTACGCTGTTACTGCTCTGATCATCAGCCTGGTTCTTTCTCAATTAACACTTCTTTACTTAAGCAAAAACCTAATTGGAGTGATTAGCAATGAAAGCTTATTGGTTGGCCTCGATGCCGTTCTTTTGCATTTTGAGGATAACTTTTGGCTCACTTTCACCTGGCAGCTTTTCGGAGCTGTTCTGGTTGGTCTTTTTAGTAGCTTTTTGGCAATTGAACTTTATCTAAAAAAGAAATTCTCCTTCTAGTATGAATAAGCACTTCAGTACCACTGGCATTGTGATTCGGAAGGTTGATTTTGGAGAAGCGGATCGCATTGTAACGGTTCTTACTGAAGATATTGGTAAGATTGACTGTATTGCCAAAGGAGCTCGTCGACTAAAAAGTAGATTTTGTGGGCGACTGGAGCTTTTTTCTGAAATTCAAATCACTTGTTATCAAGGAAGATCCTTGGTGTGTTTAAATGAAGCTCATTTGATTGATGGATTTCCGGACGTCAAAGAAACCGATCGACATCGAGTGCTTTTTTACATTGCTGAGCTCACCCATCGCCTTATTCAAGATCAGCAGCAGATTGAAGGGGTCTATCCCCTCCTTCGCGAAGCAATCAATCATCTAAAAGAAGAAAATAAAACCGATGTCATTTTGCACACTTACTTAGTAAAACTACTCACTCTTTCTGGATTTCTTTCTCCTTGGAACCAATGTGCTACCTGTAATGAAACCTTAAACATTGAACACCCTATCCACTTAGGAGATGATGCAAATGTAGTTTGCCAAAGCTGTAGCAATCCCGCCCATCGCCGTATTGAAGCTCCTTTGATTAAATGGGTGAATTTTATGCAACATTACCCCTTACCAAGCGCATTAAAGGTTCAAGTAGAAGAAAGGGATCATGAGTCGGTTTGGCTATGGCTTCAGGGAGTTCTTGGAAATCTTTTGAACACACCGATGAAATCGGAAAGCTTTTTGCAATCTGTCGCCTAAAAATTGTTTGCATTCTTGAGGGATTTTGTTAGAATTTTCTTTGTGTTCTGCGGGTACCCGCCTACCACAAGTCGGGTAAATAGCTCAGTTGGCTACCCGCCGTACCGAACGGTACGTTCGGGCGGGGAGCGTCGCCAAATGGATAAGAGAATTTAGAATGTATTATGTGTATATAATCGAGAGCCAAGATAATTTGGCTCAATACGTAGGGATGTCGGCATTTCCAAATAAAAGACTACTGGATCACAATCGAGGAAAAGTACAATCAACACGATCAAGTATTCCTTGGAAGATCATTCATACTGAATCTTTTAATGACCGTCCCCAAGCTCGGATAAGAGAAAAATATCTTAAATCTGCAGCTGGAAGAAGGTTTAGAAAAAATTTGCGGGTATAGCTCAGTTGGCTAGAGCGTCGCCTTGCCATGGCGAAGGTCGAGGGTTCGAATCCCTTTGCCCGCTCCAACTATTGACAAAATAGTTTTTTTAGATATAATATATTTACAATTCAAAATCCCGATGCCGATTAACTCGGTATGATTGGTAGCCTTCCGTAATAGCGGAAGAAAGAAGATCCTCTCCGAATACTATCGGAGGGTCGGAGAGTGTCCTTACCTTGGAGTGGACCTTCCATGAATCATTGTCACCCATTTCTGTGACCGTGATCCATGTGAGGTTGGCTTCTTTTTTTGTAAAGAGAGTCACTTCCATGCTCTTTAAAAACTACTTGCGATCATTTAGTCACAACTTTCAGTTCGTTAACAATGCATTGAGAGTTGTGACTAATGAAAAACCCAGGCAATCTCAGAAATGAGGATGACCGCAGACAAGAGAAATTGATGAGGAATTTTGTTTCGTTTTACTTCATGGCGTTGGCTCTTGGCTTCGCTGCAACGGCGCAGGCCGAATCTGTCACTGGAGCTCAGATCGTCGAGGTGTATCAGCTTTTCGACCATGACAGTCTCGATACACTTCTCGATAAAAGGAGATCGGAGGCCAGCTACCTCCAACCCAAAGGCTGCACGGAGATCGTGATTAATTATGACCTCACTCCCGCTGAAGTAGCCAGTTGGTTTCAATGGAGCCCTCGGCCTATCAAAGACGGAAGTTTTAAGGCCAACCCTCATGGCAAGGATAGAGTTACTAAGGAAGCTTGCTGGTTCAAATTCTATCTCAGCGTTCCCTCCGAGGAGGCGCAGAAGCAGATCGAAGCCAGCGGCGAGTTTCTGGTAGCCGACCTCTGGGAGTTAAACGCTTTCGGAATTAAGAGATCAGACCTGGCGAACCGTTTTCCGATTATCGGATTCGGCTCTCAGTGGCGGGACTCGGACGATAACATCAACGTTCCTGTTCTAGTGGGCAATGGTGGTGGGCAGCAACTGTCTCTATCCTGGTACGGCCCCGGGCTCAGGTGGTACTCCCGCGGTTTGTTTCTTGCCATTCGCAAGTAGTTTTCATCCGCCTTCGGCCTGGCTATCACAGCAGGTCGGAGGTTTTTTCTGTTATAAGCTCCCATAAGGAGCTCCATTAAATAGCTCATGATCATTCATGGGGTTTTTGTTGATATGTTTTTAATAAAATCTACTTACCCTCAAATGCCAATGCGCCTGAACTTTTATCTCCCTTTAAAAGTTCTTTTACCCTATCTTTAACCTCAACAACCTCTTCTCCCCCTTCTTCTAATTGCGCTGCCAAGTAGGAAGCGCAACTGGCCGGAATAACACAAGAACCCGGCATCATTGCTAAAAACAATGTAGCCAAAATAGAGTTTCGAACCGCTTTGGTTAATCTGGTTTTTCCTTCAGGTAAAGGGACTCTCTCCCTTAAAAAGGTTTCAACTGGGGCAACTTTTGATCTGATCATGGGGCAACTTTAAGAACAACTTCCAATCGATTATACTGAAATTTTTTAATTATCCAAGCTTTTAAAGAATTGCCATATAGATTCCCCTGTACCAGATGGCCAATTGTGTGGATAGTAGCTCCCCCATCCAATATCGTTGGTATGAGGACACCAGATCACCGGACTATTGGCCGGACATTCGGTGTATTCCACACAGCTACCTTTTGATGGAGGTACTGAGACGGTTTTCAGCCCGCAACTGTTTTGTGCCAAAATTTGATCACGTGCTCGTTCCCCTGTATAAAACGGAGCGAGGCGATCGCTTGGGTTATGCCACACCATCGCAGCAACCGGACCTGTGCAGTTGTTATTTGTGGTTCCCCCACCCAAACTTCCAATTGCACGGATCACATTTCCACGCGCGCAAGAAAGACTATTGGTGAACCAGGCTCCGAGTGAGTAGCCCACGACATACACATGATCTAAATCGACACAGTAGTTATTGGAAAATTCTTCAAGAAGTTGATCGAAGAGCTCAAAATCACGTAAATCGTAGGATTTATCCCCTGGGTCGCTCCATGTTCGGCTGGGGCCTCCTTCCGGCAATCCTAATGGATAAATAAAAATAGATTCACCCTTTGAAACTTCTTCGACTTTTAGGTAAGTGCGAACTTCTGTATTGGGATTGGTGCGCCCGTGAAAAGCGAATGTTAGCTTTGTTGGCTCGCTTTTATTATAACCATTTGGAATCACTGTAATATAATGACGAGTTTTTCCATCGATCACGGAGCTAGTGGGTTTTGTTGGAGGTGTTTTTCCGCATCCGGCCGACAAATTACTTCTGACTCCAGTAAACTTTTCAATCCCCTCTTTATCGAGCATTAATTTATGAATTAAATGAGCCATTTCCCCACGAGTCATGTCGTTAGCTGGACTGATTCCGTATTTAGAAAAAACGTTATTATTATGAACGAAATCGACGTACTTTTGATACCAAGCCCCCGAAACTGAACCGACCTGAACTGGAAAACTTCCAATTCCCATTTTTAATGCCTCAGCGGTGTTCACATCTTGAGAGGGTTTGAATTTTCCATCCGGATAGCCTTCAATAATCCCATTTTCTTCGGCATAGCAAACATATTTAGCAAACCACTCTCCGCGAACATCTGGGAAGCAATTGAGTTTATGCCCGATATCTTCACTCGTACTTGCCTCCAAAATAATCTTCATTATTTCCGCTCTATTCACCTTTCGATCAGGGCCAAAAGTGCCATCAGGATACCCCTGAACCACTCCTTTATTTTTTAAATATTCGATACTGGTTTTATAAGGTGAATTTTGAATATCTGGAAACGTCGATTGAGCCTCTGTTAAAATTGGAAGTAGAGTGAAGATCCATAAAAAAACCACCACGGCGATTGTGAGGCTTCTGCTTTTTTTCAAAAAAGTCATAGATTCAATTTTTATGATGTATGTTTTTATTTTAACGAAAAAAGAGCGAAATCTAAACAGATGATTCGTGAATAAGATGTTCTAAATTCAATATTTCAGCATTACCCATCATGTGGCACTCGGGAAAGTTCACAAAGTAATTCCCAATTATCATCAGATGCAGAGCGATTGTAGGCTTTAAATCCGCACTTTTGACACATATGAAGAACACGGGTTCCTTTTTTCTTATTCATTTCCATTCCTACTGGTGCCATCAACCCCTCACATTCGCTTAATCTATCTCCTGGCACTTCTAAGTCGACATGTAGTGAAAATAAGCAATACGAACAGTGATTCCGACAGCTTCCTTCGGGATGTTTTTTGACATCCATTTTGCATTTCAGACATTTGAAGCCTTCGTTGATAGTGATGGGATTTTTACGTTGATGCATTTTGATTAATTAGCGAACTTGAAGTGCATTACATCGCCGTCTTGCACAATATATTCTTTTCCTTCCATGCGCATTTTCCCCTTTTCTTTTGCCCCCGCTTCGCCGTCACACGCCACAAAATCGTCATAAGCAATGGTTTCCGCTTTAATGAATCCTTTTTCGAAATCGGTATGAATCACTCCCGCTGCCTGAGGGGCACTAGCGCCTATTTTCACCGTCCAAGCGCGTACTTCTTGTACTCCTGCGGTAAAGTAGGTTTGTAAACCCAAAAGCCTATAGGCGGCCCGAATAAAGGCATTTAGACCCGATTCTTTAAGCCCTAATTCCTGCAAATACTCTTCGGCCTCTTCCGCTGAAAATCCGATTAAATCCTCTTCAACTTTTGCGGAAATTGGCAGAATTTGCTCATGATCACCTAAATTAAGGTCTTTCTTGTTTTTTTCGGTGTCAAAACCAGCTAATTCTTCCTCTTTTAGGTTTGCGATGTAAATAAATGGCTTATTGGTGAGTAAGTGAAGTTCTTTTAAAAATTCACGCTCTTTTTCTTCTAATTCAACATTAATTGCTAATTTCTCTGTTTCAAGGGCTTCTTTAATCTTTTTTAAGGCCCCCACCTGCATAATCGCCTCTTTGTCTCCTGATTTTGTCTTTTTTTCTGTATCGCTTAAACGACGACTCACCGTATCCAAATCGGCCAAAATCAGCTCCAAATGAATCACATCCATATCAAGTTTTGGATTCACACCGCCATGCACATGAGTGATATCGGAGTCTTCAAAAAACCGAATCACCTGAGCAATCGCGTCGCACTCCCGAATATTATGAAGAAATTTATTGCCGAGACCCTCCCCCTCACTGGCCCCCTTCACCAACCCTGCAATATCCACAAACTCCACTACCGCCGGAAGCACTTTCTCTGGCTTTACGAGTTCAGTTAGAGTATTTAATCGCTTATCTGGCACTTCAACAATACCGACGTTTGGGTCGATCGTACAAAAGGGGTAATTGGCTGCCTGAGCCCCTTTGGAGCGGGTCAATGCGTTAAAAAGAGTGGATTTTCCCACATTTGGTAAGCCGACGATTCCGATTTTTAAGCTCATCTTTTAATATCTAAATGATTACTGACTGACGCCCTACTAAGACAGGAGACACTATAATTTATTTTTTGATCAAACTCCACGCTTTTTTAAGTTCACCCACCGTCAACTGTCCCAGCCTATTTCCGACCCCCTCCGTCACTACGTGTCGGCTCCCCCTCACTTGAGGTGGAGATTTTTTTAAGGTGGCAAACATAATGGTTCCACCTAAAAAGGGTGTGAGCACACGGCTTAGTATTCCTTTTTGCCCCATCGCGATGAGAATATGAGGGATTTTTTCTGCCTGTAAAAGCTGGGCTAATGAAATAATAGTAAAAGCATCTTCCAAGCTATTGGACATCGTTGCGATTTTGACGATATCTGCCCCTGATTTCTTCATTTCCTGAGCTTTTTTTAGAAGTGTTTTTAGGGAAGGAGTTTTTTTGAAATCGTGATACGAAATAACTATCTCTGATCTCATATCTCTGATCTCAGATTTTTTTAGATACCTTAGTGCCAAATGGGGAATATCGATGTAGTTGGCACCGTTTTCTGAGGCTTCCTTTAAAATCTTAATCATCTCTGGATAAGACCCTTTAAATTTCCCTTTATCGCTTTCTTTTTTACACACACATAAAACGGGTAAAGGCTTGTTTTTTAGTAAAGAGGGAATGTCGAGATCTTCAATGTGATCGAGCCAGATTTCGGCTATGTCCGCTTTCCCCTTAAGAGAATGAAGTTTTTGAAGCGCTTTCTTCTGTGTTTTTTCCTGTATGGGGACGCAGATTTTCATGGCGACATTATAACGAAAATAAAAGACTGCTGATAGTTTTTAATTTTAATTTTTATGCATTTCAAACTGCTGACAAGGTTATGGCATAGGTTTTTATTACAAAGACTTGACAAATTTATAAAAATGGGTTAGAATTTTGTTCCAATTGTCGTCTCTGAAGTCAGTAGATTGAAATTGGGAAAGGGCATTTTTGCCCGCTTTTAACCTCTTTGCTCTCCATGAAAACTCCTACATTTCAAAATTCTCTTTAATAGAGTTTTACGACGTGTTGGGAGGATCTGGGATATGAGTAAGGAGATGATCTTTTAAAGCAGAGGGATACATAATATGTACTACTTATTTGAATAATCAGCTTGTTTCGCTGGAGGATTCAAAACGTTTTATCTTGGAAACTCGTGATAAAATCTTTTGATTCCCCCAGCTTGAGATAGCTGGTTGTTAAGTTTAATTTTTGCCTCCGACACCCCGTCGAAGGCTTGACCCCAGACGGGGCGAAAGCGAGGAAGAAAGAAATGAAGAACTTGAACAGCAACCCGAAGACCAACGACATCAACAACCTCAACAAGGGCCTCGGCCCGAAGGAGACCGTCATGAAGAGCATCACGCTCAATCTCGTGGTCGCCGCCATGGCGATCTTCACCTTCATCAACCCGAACACGGCGATGGCTCAGTCCGTCGACAACGTTCGTTCGGGCTCCAACTTCAGCCAGTTCATGTCCGCTGTCGGCAAGTGCAAGCCCGATGGAACCTGCCCGACCGAGCGCGATGCCAAGATGGCGACGCTCAAACGGAAAGGTCTCATTCGAGCCTGTAGCTCCGAGTTCGGCGCATCCAAGGCCGGCCCGTGCACTAGTGCACTGCTCGGAACCTGGGCTGGAGTGACCTTCAAGGCTGGTACTACTGTCGTCGTCGACAATACCCCGCCTGATGTGGAACCTGATGGACCCACTGATGCCGAGCTGGCAGCAGCAGCGAAAGCCCGTAAAAAGGCCCGTGAAGCAAGGCAGGCTCGTCTGGATGCGGAGAAGAAGGAGAAGGCTCGTCTGGCAGCAGCAGAGAAGGCTCGTCTGGCAGCAGCAGAGAAGGCTCGTCTGGCAGCACTGGAAGCAGCGGAAGATACAACTCCGCCTGAGATTCCTTCTGTCGGAACACCTCCTGCTATGGTTCGGTGGCCCTACGGCGATATGAATGTTCCTGAGGGAGACCCTCGACTGAACATCCCCAATCCCGACGGCACACATGTTGCTGGTGAAGGCGAGGAAGCTCATCTGATCTGTGATTCGGACAACGAGACCAAGGTGGTTCACCCCGCTGATGGTTCCATTTGCCCGATCACTGAGACTCCGATCACTGAAGCTCCGACCACCTGGGTTAGCTACTTCGGTAGCCCTCCCTTCATGGTTGACTTCGGTCTCCTTCTGGGTCTGCTCGGCATCCTCGTTGCCCTTTGGAACGAGCGTCGACGCTGGAGCTGCCTTGCGTGCGGTACCGAAAACGGCATCAACGAGAAGGTCTGTGCAGAGTGCAAGACCCCTCGTCCGTCGAAGCCCGGTGAGCCCGTTCCTTGCTCCAAGTTCAGTGACCATGCGCCTGGAAAGCCGGGGACCAACTGTTCTGTCGGAGGCTGTGAAGGTACCCACCCGGAACCAGTGGCATCATCTGCTGGTCTCGACCCCGATAGCGTACGGCGCTTGGTGGAAGTTATTCTCAGCGATGAGGATTTCGTCCGCAGCACTCTCGACGCCTCTGTCGAGGATGTGACAGCCAAGTCCAACAGCTTGGCACTTCTTCCTCTGGTCAACGCTCTCAAGGCGATGGACATGGAGAAGGTGGCGGAAGAGCTCAACAAGCTGGCGAAAGACAGTGAGGCCAACCTCGCTGATCCCGACCCGGAAGAAGAGCAGTCGTCGTAGTACTCCGTAGGCACCCCCTCCGTCCGGTCTAATCCGGGCGGAGGGCAACGCCTCATCGTATCTCTCTGCGAGGCCCCCCATGCTACGGCATGGGGGGTTTTCGCTATATAAAAATGACGACAAAAAAGTGTCAGCATTATTACGGGAACCTTATATAAAAAGGCTTGACATTTTATGATATATGTTATAGAATTGGGTACCTTAATCAACGT
>CBDUQS010000022.1:0-21587 GCA_965369815.1 uncultured bacterium
TTTGAATTTAAGTGATAGGGGATATATACTACCATATCTATGAATGCTGTAAAGACTACCCCGTGCTTCCGGCACATTTCTAGGCTATTCCGGGTTTACTCCACGATGTCCCATGTCAAAAACCACCCTTAACTAATGCTAGAGCTACATCGTAAAAAAGCCATTATTCTTTATGTAATTTTTCAGTTTTCAAGCTTTTGTAGCCGATAACCTTTTCAAACTCGAACAAAAAGTAACCTTGCCGTTCAAACTTACCACTTAAAAATACTTCTACCAATCGGTGGGAGATTTTTTTTGTTTTTAAAAACCCCCCAGAACACGAAACACTGGGAGGCTTTAGTTTTTTAATTCATTCGAATTACCAACGACTATTTTCTTCTCGTGGTTTTGGTGGACGTGCTTCGTTTACAATTAGTGCGCGACCATCAAGCTCTTTTTCATGCCACATTTCAATAGCAGCAGTAGCTTCTTCGTCTGAACTCATTTCAACAAATCCAAAACCTTTGGATCGGCCAGAATGGCTTTCAATAATAACAGCTGCACTTTCAACAGTTCCAGCTTGTTCAAACGCTTGTCGTAATCCGTCATCTTTGATTCCCCAAGATAGGTTACCGACGTATAATTTTTTACCCATATTTAACAAATGGTAAGTAATAAAAACAATTGATCCGATTCCAGTTTTTATTCTCAATCCAATGAGTACAAAACCAAACGAACGTTTTCAAATTGCTCAGAAAGTATGAACGTCAAATTTGGTAGTGTCAAGAAGATCAGCCTATTTTTAAGACAGTATTGATATTTGTATTTATAAGCTGATAGAATATATTAAATTAATACTGCTTATGTCGATTGAAAGAGATTTAAAAATCATTGAAGAGCAACCTTTTGTTAAGATTTTAGGGGAGGATCTTGAAAGAATTGCTGATCTTAAAATTTACAAAGGTAAATTTGTAATTACTGATGATGGGAAATTTTTAGCGAAAATATTTCCTAAAGTTGAGTGGGATAAGGTCCAATTTTTTCATGATATGATCCTTGAAGAACTAGATGTTCAAGATACAAAAAATATGGATATAAAAGAAGTGATTGTTGGAGGGGGTAAGATGGAGGTTGAATTTTTTGATACCTTTGTGGAATGTCGTTTATATGGAAAAAGCACCATTTATGGTGAATATGATTCAGCCTCTATTGATTCTGAGTCACTTGAGGTTGAAGTTCAGGAAGTTTTTGATTTAGATGATTTACCCGTTTCAGTTCTTGCTGATTTTGAAGCTTAAGCTTGAGGTAGTGTATCTCCACCTGGTCCAAGATCTGGACCTTCTTCAAGAGGTTTAGCTACATCGACAGGTTCAGAGCTTTCAGTAGGTGTACTGTTTTCAATAGGTGGCTCGCTTACTACTTGTTCTTCAGCTACCTCTTCTATTGGAGGTAATGCATCTCCTGCAGGACCAAGATCGGTTTCTGCTGATTCTTCAATTGGCGTTTCTGTTGGCGGAGGTGCTGCTTGTGCCTGTTGTTTCATTAACTCTTCTGGATTAGTGGTCACCACTTTATCCTCTGCATAACTGGCGATCACTTGAAGGGCGACGTGTTTTAGCCCCGCAAAGAACAAACCTTGTCCTACTGTTGAGTTGAGCAATAGGTATTTTTCTCCTTCAGTTAAATTAAAGATTTTAGTTAGACCTTCAATTGAACTTGGTGCCTGCTTCAAAAGAAGCTGCATTGAGGAGTTTGTAATGATTGGTCGACCATAATCGGAGTTAATGAAGTCGGTTACATCCTGAGTGATGGTTGTGATTCCTAGATAATACTTACGAGCTCGTTTAACCAATCCATATAAGAAGCGGGCACTGTCCTCGTATTGTACGAGTGACCATGCCTCATCAATCACCAACATTCTTCGTTTAAGTGAGGATCGTACGCGATTCCAAATGTAATTCAAAATAATGTACATCGCGATCGGTCGAAGTGAATCTTCTAGATCTCGAATACAGAACACGACCATTCCTGATCCTAAATCAACATTGGTTGGCTTATTGAAAAGTCCGGCAAATGTTCCAACGGTGTATTTTTGAAGTCGCTGAGCAAGATTTTCTCCACCTTTCATGCTACTCAATATTGCGTATAAATCTTCCATGGTTGGAGGTTCCATCTCTCCTGGATTCGGAGTTTCCATGGTGATTCCCTTCAATGAATAGGTATCGATCAATGCTTTATCCATTAAACCTTCTTCTTCCGGATTCAACTTTCCAAGCATTAAGTTTAATAGCCCATGAATGGTGATGATATTTGATCGAAGTAGATCTCCTGGCTTTGTTTCTTCATCCTTTAAAGGAAGAGGGAGATCGAATGGGTTGATTCGTCGATCTGAATTTAGTGATACTTTTAAATAAGTTCCTCCTACCATATTGGCGAGTTCTTCATATTCATTTTCTGGATCAATTACAATTACATCTGTCCCCATCATCATTGATCGAAGAATTTCTAGCTTGACCGCATAAGATTTACCAGCACCAGATGTCGCGAATATAACTGAATTTGCATTTTCTAGTGAGAAACGGTCAAAAATAACCAAGCTGTCATTGTGACGATTGATTCCATAAAGGATTCCTTGATTGGAGGTTAGATCGGAAGAAGTGAAGGGGAATGTGGTTGAAAGCGGTCCTGTATTCATATTCCGAGTTACCTCAAGTTCATCCATTGCTAGTGGGATGGTCGAATTGAATCCATGCTCCATTTGAAGGTCGGTGGCTTTGGTTAATACCATTTTCCCACCCAAAGAACTTTCTAGTCGTGTTTGAATTTTTTGTAGCTTGTCTTCATCATCTGAATAAATGGTGAAATAAAGCCCATATTGAAAGAACTTTTCTTCACCGCGCTGAATGTTTCGACGTAATTCTTCTGCATCTTGTAGAGCTGTTTCTAAAGCGGGATCGCTCACCATTCCTTTTTCTTGCTCAATCCTCATGCTGGATTGGATTTGCGCTACCTTCTTTTTTAAGAATTTCATAATCGCTGCACTGCTCGATGGGTATATGAACATTGAAATGTCCATTGCTACATCAAAGTTCACCACAGGCGATAGCCAATTGGCTTCAATAAAACGAGGGTAGGCGTAAACAAAGAAACTTTTCCCGAATAGTTTATTCACTCGAAAGTTATCGTATTGAAACTCCATTGAAGCTGGAGCGATTAAATCTTTAATTGTTGCTAACCCTTGTTTATAAATTTTTTCAGCTTCTCTGATTTCCTGAGCTTCTGTCTTAGGGTCTACTTTCTTTTCTGCTACAGGAGCTTGTCCTGATTCAGCAGCTGGGGTGTTTCCAGTTTCTGCCGCTCCTGTTTCAGCTTTAGGTTTTTTAGGAGGGAAGAGCGTAGCCTTTAGTTTTGCGAAAAATCCCATTTTCTGGGCCTCTTGCTTTGTTTTTTCATCAAATACTACCGCTTCTGGTTTTTGTTTTAGGGAATCAGGAATACCTGGTGTCGGAGGTGCTGCTTGTGCCTGTTGTACGGGGGGGGCTTGCACGGTTTGGTAAACCATTCGTTCGTTGTTTTGTTTATCTCTTATATTCATAATTCAAAATAAATCTTATTATTATACCAAATTTCAGAGTGAAAATCAATCCCTTACTGTCCAATTGTTCCTTTTTTGCTTATTTGACGTTATTTTTCCTCCTTTTTATATTGACATAATATTTATTATGTTTTTTAATAAAACATTTATCCACTGGTTAAATGGCTTTCTTGAGCCAAATTTCATCCTTTTGTATGTTATAAAGCAATGATATTGACAATTTGTAAACTAATTACTATGATTGTTTTCCACCTTGCCCCAATAACCCCTATTGTCATGGCAAATACCCCTGAGTCCAAAGGCGACTCTAAAGTGATTCCTTTTGTTAAACCTTTTGAACCTATTAAAGGAGCTTCAGAATCTTATACCGAAATAACTCGAGGTAATATTGACCGATTGATTGGACTGGGTGAGTTAGAGGAGGAGCAGGTTGTATCCTTTGATGGAGGTGATTTTGGCGTTCGCTACGAAGGAAAAATAATTTCAGTTTCTGACTATATGAAAGCAGTACACCAAAGAGTAGATGCTCAAATTCCTCACTTTCCTGGTACTGGGCGTCGTTGGACCACTAAAGACGATGTGGTTGATTAGCTCGATGTTTTTCTTAGTTTTTCTTGGACCTTTCTGTCTTCCAACCGAATGACTTTTAGTCTTTCTTCAATTTGATTGATTTCATTCTTCGTCATTTCAATAAGCTCTTCATCATTCTCTCTCTCAAATATTTTAAGCGCTTTTTGTTTTTTTTGTCGTTTTTTTTCAGCTTCTTCCGCCTCTTCCTGTATTTCTATTAACTCTTTTAGTGCGTATGTCTTTAGCCTTTCCTTGCTTAATGAGGCTATTACTCCTCCATCTTCTGTTGTTAAAAAGCTTATTTGATTTCGTCCATGGTTTTTTGAAAAATAAAGAGCTTTATCCGCTTTTTCTATCAGATCCTCTGAGTTAGTGGGTGTTGCTTCGTTATCCCCTCGGTATAGGGTTGTTCCGATTGAAATTGTTCCCGAAACGGCAGACTCAAAATCAATTTCACCTTCTTCTATTTCTTTATTTACATTTGAATGTTTCTTTTTGATTATTTCTTTTAATTCTTTTTTAAATTTTTCTTCAACATTTTTCCTTATTCTCTCTGCTAATATGCTTAACCCCTCCAATCCAGTATTAGGTAGCATTACAACGAATTCTTCTCCTCCATATCGAGCTAAAGTGTCTTCATTTCGAATCGTCTCTTTAATTATGTTTGATAAAATTATTAGCGCAGAGTCTCCTACAGGATGACCTAACTTATCGTTGATAGGCTTAAAGTGGTCCATTTCTATCATTATTAGACTTATTTCACCTTTATGTCGATTGGTGCGAGCCATTTCTTTGTCTAAACTTTCATTAAAAAACCTTTTATTATAAAGATTTGTTAATCCATCAGTCTTCCCTAGTACATCTGCTAGAATTGCTTTTCGAGTTATTTTGATTATTTCTACTTTTGATCGGACAAGTTCTTCGGCAAGTTCTCGATTACACTTTTTATCTTCTTGAACAATCTTAATTGCTTCCTCAATTTCTGCTTCACTGGGCTCTGCCCATAGCCCATTTTTCACCTCCTCAGGTGTTTCATTTTTGAAAGCTAGTCTTTGTTCTTTTAGAAACATTGATAAATTGTGATAAACATAAATCTTATTATTATACCAAAAAAAACCCTTTTTTTCAAGGGTAATATCTCTTAAGTTCCTTTTATTTAAAGCCCATTTCCCATTCCAATCAATCCGATAATAGCTCCAACGACGGCCATCATCGCTCCGATGATCCAGAATCGCATGGTTATTTTAGCTTCCCCCCATCCCTTTTTTTCATAATGGTGATGGAGTGGGGCGATGAGAAAAACCTTTTTCTTGAAGAACTTTTTAGAGGTGAGCTGGATAATAACTGATAGGGTTTCAACGATGAATACGGATCCAACAATCAAGAGGACGACAACGGAGTCGGTCATCATGGCAATAACTCCTAGTGTGGCGCCATATGAGAGTGATCCTGTGTCTCCCATGTAGAACAGGGCGGGTGGAACGTTGTGCCATAAAAAAGCTAAGAGAGAGCCAATTAGAACACCACAGAAAATAGCCAAAACAAACAATCCCTGTGCGTAAGCGATGGCGGCGAAAGCGGCGAAAGCTAGGATTAGTAACCCTCCTGCCAATCCATCTAGTCCGTCTGTAATATTCACTGCGTTTGAAGTGGAGACAATCACTAAAATAAAGAGGGGAATATACCACAGTCCAACTTCAAAATCTCCCAATCGTGGAATGTGAACGGAAGTGATGCCAAGTTTTTGATAGAACCAAACAGCTCCTAGTGCAGCAAAAAGGGTAAGTAAAAGGAACTTTGGTTTTGCTTTAATCCCCTTATTCTTCCCGATTTCTTTAATGTTAAATAGGTCATCAACAGCACCTAACATTCCTACTGCAATGAGGGTGAAGAGAGGCAAATAAACTTCTCCTCGACTCAAAAGAGATTTATCGAGCACTCCTGTTAATGATAGAACTCGCGAAAAAATAATTACTAAAAGTACAGCGATCCACATGGTTACCCCTCCCATTGTTGGGGTGCCACTTTTTTTTGCATGAAGTTCTCTGAATACTTCTGCCTTTCCACCACTTAAGCTGGTATCTCGGATTTGTTTCCCTAACTTTAATTTTTCAGCTACCTTTAAATAAAGGGGGGTCAACCCTAGTGTTACCAGGAAAGTGAGGGCAGACCAACCGAAAATAGCGATGAGCTGGGGGACGTGAGTCATGATATTTGATTTGTAATTCTCAGATAGTATACCTGAGTTTTTTGGTTAGGCCATTTCTTCGATTGCATGACGTCGATCGATGTCATAGAAGCGCATTTGAGTTTTATCGAATCTAAGGTCTGCTTTTCCGATGGGGCCATTACGATGCTTGCGTATATGTACTTCGGTGATTCCCATTTCTTCTTCTGTTAAATTCTCTTCATAATAATCCTTTCGATAAAGCATCATTACCACATCTGCATCTTGCTCGATCGCACCGGACTCACGGAGATCGGATAATTGTGGAATTTTTGGATTTCTTAGTTCGACGGCACGGGATAATTGAGAAAGAGCAATAATAGGAATGTGTAATTCTCTTCCTAATGCTTTTAGGGTCCGTGAGATCTCAGAGATTTCCTGTACACGATTGGATTGATAATTATTGTTCCCGGTAGTCATAAGTTGCAGATAATCGACGATAATCATATCGAGCCCGTGTTCCATTTGAAGACGACGAGCTTTTGCTTTTAGCTGCACAATAGACATCCCCACAGAATCATCGATGTAAATAGGGGCTTGATTGAGTTTGTCCATAGCGGAGCCCATATTTTGAAAATCCTTATCACTTAATTTCCCGTGTTGAAGTTTCCAAGAATCAACTCCTAAAATCGAACAAAACATTCGATCCACCAATTGCTCTTTTGACATCTCGAGTGAGAAGATTCCAATTGTTTTCTTATTGCTTGATTCAATGGCTGCTTTTTGAGCGATTGAGAGGGCTAAAGCAGTTTTACCCATACTAGGACGAGCTGCAAGAATGATAAGATCTGATGGTTGAAATCCAGATAATATTTTGTCGAGAGCGGCGTAGCCTGTTGGAATTCCTTTTACCTTATCTTTTTCATCTGCATGATGAAGTGTGGCAAATTCTTCGTAACGTTTGTCGAGCACATCCTTAATGTGAATAAAGCGGTCTTTCAAAAAAGTTTGAGAAATACCAAATACTTCTTTTTCAGCGGTATTGAGGAGCTCTTCAATATTTTCCTCTTCGCTATATCCACAACCAGCAATTACATTTCCAGCTTTGATCATTTTTCGAAGAGTGGATTTGTTTTTAACAATTTGAGCGTATTTAAAAACATGAGTTGATGTTGGGACACTTGAGGTTAGTTCGGCTAAATAAGCTGGCCCTCCAATCGTGTCGATTTGCTTTCGTTCGTCGAGTAGGTTGGCAACGGTTAAGAGGTCGATTGGATCATGTCGATTGAAAAGGTCGAAAATAACCTCGAAAATAAGCTTATGTATTTCGTAGTAAAAATCCTCTCCTTTAATTAAGTCGGCAATTTTAACAATTGCCTCTTTGTCCATTAAAATAGATCCAATCACCGATTGTTCGGCTTCTTTACTATGAGGAGGAACTTTGATCGATATGTTTTCTTTAGCCATAAAATAATGAGATAACAAAATAGCGACACGACAAAACCATTTGTTTGCTTTTATGTGTTTATTTTAGCGTGTGAAGTGTACCGATTTTGAGATTTAAGTGCAAGGCTACCCCTTCAGAAAGACTTGCGTGAAATTTGTTTTATTTAAAAACTCCCCATCCAAGGTGCTTGGACGGGGAGAAATGCTTTAATAAACTTATGCCTTTGCTACTGTTTTTGTGGCCACCTTTTTTACTTCAATACTTATTTCAGGCGCTTCGGGTTTTAATATTTCCTTTTTAATTTCATTAAATATTTTTTCATCTTTTTTTAGAAATAATTTAGCATTTTCACGACCTTGCCCCAGTTTGGTTGATTTGTAGGTGTAAAATGCTCCCGATTTACTAATAATATTCTTTTTGACTGCGATATCCAGCATATCTCCAGTTTTACTAATTCCTTCGTTAAACATGATATCGAATTCAGCTTGTTTGAATGGGGGTGCAACTTTGTTTTTAACCACCTTAACCCGTACACGATTTCCGGATATTTCGCGATCGTCACCCGTTCCAGTATCGATTTTATCAATTCGACGAATATCAAGCCTTACTGATGAATAGAATTTTAAGGCATTTCCACCTGTTGTTGTTTCTGGATTTCCAAACATCACACCGATTTTCATACGTAATTGATTGAGGAAGATGACAGAGGTTCCTGTTTTGGAGATGATTGAGGTTAACTTTCTGAGTGCCTGACTCATAAGACGAGCTTGGAGCCCCATAAAAGAGTCACCCATCATTCCTTCAATCTCTGCTTTTGGAGTTAGTGCGGCGACGGAATCGATAACAATTAGATCCACTCCTCCTGATCGTGTGAGGGTTTCAACAATCTCAAGGGCTTGCTCTCCGTTGTCTGGCTGAGAAATAAGAAGTTCATCTATGTTCACTCCAATTCTTTTGGCGTATTCAGGGTCGAGTGCGTGTTCAGCATCAATAAAGGCTGCGCTTCCTCCGTTTTTCTGAACTTCTGCAATGGCATGAAGGGCTAATGTGGTTTTTCCCGAGGATTCGGGCCCATAAATTTCGGTTACTCGACCTTTTGGAATTCCACCTCCTAATGCTTGATCAAGTGAAAGGGCTCCTGTGGAAAAACTTTCTACCCTTATCTTATTTTTATCGCCCATTTTCATAATGGTTCCTTGGCCGTAGCTTTTTTCGATCTGTTCGATCGCATTTTTGATCGCATCTTTTTTATTGCTCATTTTTTTTGTTGTTTAACTAAATAAAATTTGATGTGTTCATGATAGTAAACGATTGTTCACCTGTCAATTTTAATGTGAACGTTTGTTCACTTTATATTAATAAATGGCTTATTTAAAACAAAAAAGTGGCTAGACAGAATTAAATTAATTTGTCTAACCACTTCCGATTATCAATTGATCCTTAACTGAATTGTTTTCGTAAAGAATAAAAACTGATCAATCCGAACAGTGTCATTAGGATGACTAGGTTCAGTCCAGACCCTGTATCAACCAAGCTTCCACTATCAATTCCCTTGTAGGTAATTGTTAATGTTTTTGAAGCGATTTCATCTCCTTTTTTATCCAAAGCTTGGATGGTGTATAGATTGTCTCCTTTTTTAAGGTTTCCAAGAGAAGTAGCGGCTACGTAGCTCCATTTACCCTCTTTTCGTTTGTACTTATTTAATTCGTAGTTATTCACCATTATCTTATAAGCGTTGCTAGGAGCGACACCTTGAATTAAATGGTAACCTTTATCGCTGTTTACTTTCTCTCCAGCGTGTGAGGTGATAGCAAATTCAACAGCATCTCCCTCATCTTCTTCGGATACTACTGGAATTTCAATGGGTTCCATTGTGACTTCCTCTTTAATTTCGGTGATGGTGGTTGTTGTGCCGTTGCCAGTATCCTCTGTTGAGAATCGGGTGACAGTCTTTTTAGTGTTGTTGCAACCTGCAATGACAACGAGACTGATTAACACAATAAAGAAAACAGCTAATTTTTTCATAATGGGTAATTTAAGGTTCTAAAAATGAAATGATATAGACTATTTTTTGCTTTTTGCTTTTGACTTTTCTCGCTCCTTTTCCTTTTGGATTTTACTGTAGTAATTTTGTACTGATTGTTCAGATCCAAATGAAACGCTTTTTCCTTTGCACTGAGTGCAGCTGAATTGAAATTTCTTTCCAACTCGTTTTGGCTTTACAGGCTCTTTGCAGTCCTGACAGAAATAAATAATTTTAGAAGGAAGACCTTCTTCTGTGATGAATTTTTTATCTACCTCAGTGTCGGATTTGATAATTTCCACATACTCTTTATCCGTTTTTCCAGGTTCACCGGCTTGAGTGTCTGTTGAAGCCATAGGAGAGTTATTTTAGATTGATAAATAAAAAATGCAAGCTTTTTTGTAAGGATTAAGCAGTAAGGATTAAGGATTAAGCCTAGAAGTCGTCGTAAAAGCTCATGTTTTGCTGTACAGCTTCAGGTTCTTTTACTTTTTTTTCTACCTTTTTAATGCTGTCGATATCTACTTTAATATTTGATTTGGATTCAATGCCTGCCTCTCTTGTGAAGTAGCTACCTTGATCATCTTGCCTTGTTTCTTCTTTAGGCTGAACATCTTCGACGGTGAGCTCAGGAGCTTCTTCTTCTACTGTTTCGTTTTCCAAAACTTCTGGTTCGACTTCTTCAGAAATAATTTCCTCTTGAGGTTCTTCTACGGCATCAGATGACTCTTCAGCGATAGGTTCGTCAATGATTTTTTCCTCTACTTCGATAGCACTTTCCTCTTGAGGTTCTTCATCCTCTATTGCTTCGACTTGCTCAGGCTCTTCAGTGTTTTCATCGATTGATTCTGTTGTATTGGATGTCTCTTCGGTTTCGTTTGTTTCTGGGAAAAAGCTTTCTTGTTCAGGTTCAATCTTTGTTGTTTCTTCAAACAATTCATTATCTTCAGGCTCTTCAATCGCTTCTTCAGTTTTCATTTCACTCACTATTTCTTCGGGTTTTTCCTCAACGAATTCTTCTTCGATTGATTCGACGGCAGTCGTTTCAACTTCTTCTTGTCCAAAAAAAGCTTGTACATCTTTTGTTTGAGATTTTTGCATCTCAGCGTACTGAGCAAAGGCAGCGAGAACGGAGCCAATCAATGCTAAATAGAGTCCAAATCGTAGTTCAGCATTGGTGTATTCCAAAGATCGCTTGGTATAAACCGCCAATGTTAGTAGGGCTAAAAAAGCACTTTCTCCCATTAAAAACATTGTGATGTTTTCTTTCTTCATTCCAAATCGTGGCAATTTAATGTACAGATGCTCACTCATTAAAAAGGTGAGCCCGATCCCTGTTAGTAGGAAGATGACAAAGCCAATCACTCCAAGGTCTCCGGAAAAGCCAGATTCTGTTATTCCCTTCTCATTGAAGTTAAAAACCACTGAATACCATGGTAAAAAGGCGCTGGCCAAAACAATGAGAGATCCGATGCCTGCTATTTTCTGCTCAGGACTTAGGCGAAGGAGCATGTGTTTTACTCTTCGAAAATTCATTTTTTTAAATCTTAAGAGATAATGTTTAAAGTGCTTTATCTTAGCACATTTTTACATGGTTTACATTAGCACTGTCCTTCATAAGTCTCAAGTACCTCTTCGACTTAATTGCTAATTATCAATTACTAATTACCAATGACCAATTAGGTTGATTTGTGATAATCTTGTCTCGAACTTTATTATTATGAAAATCGCACTCGACATCAGAGGGATTGATGGGGCAAGAGGTGGAAAAGGGATTTGGACAGCGAATGTTTTGAAGAGCGTTCTTAATCAGGATCGTGAGAATGAATATTACCTTTATATCAATCATCATTGGAAGAACGAGTACAGCTACCTTCCCAATGTCCATTTGATTCGATTAAAAGGAAGGGGGTTTCTTTGGCATTGGCGTTTTTATAAAAATCTTTTAAAAAAGAAAATAGATGTTTTGATTGCGACGGAAAGTTATATCGTTCCTTTTTTACACGATCCCGAAAAATTGAAAGTGGCGTTGGTGGTTCATGATTTGGTGGCGTTTAAATCACCCGCTAAACATCAGCGTCGAGCGACTTGGATTGAAAAAATCACCCTTAAAAAAGCGGCTAAGAAGAGCAAATGGATTTTTACGGTTTCTCAGTACACCAAGAAGGATTTGGTTCAACGTTATCCTCATTTGAGACTCACTAAAAAAACAACGGTGGTTTATGCGGGGGTTCGTGAGATTTTTAGTAGAAAAATGGATTCCAATAAAATCATCAATGTTCAAAGGCGGTATAATTTGGAGCCGGATTATATAATGATGGCGGGAACCTTAGAGCCGCGTAAAAATATTATGGGGGCTTTGGAAGCGTACAGCTTACTTTCCCCTAGAAATAAGCAGATTTATCGATTTGTGATTGTGGGAAAGAAGGGGTGGTATTACAAACAAATATTTCAGAAAGTGAAGGATTTGGATTTGACGCTTCGGGTTAAGTTTTTGGAATATATTCCCGATGATGACCTGGTGACTTTGATGCAGGGGTCGAAACTCTTTTTGTTCCCTTCTTTTTATGAAGGATTTGGCCTTCCTATTTTAGAGGCGATGCAGTGTGGAGTTCCCGTTTTGGCGTCTCGTGTTACCTCTATTCCAGAACTTGGAGTGGATGCGATTCATTATGCGGATCCGAGTGATGCGGTAGATATTGCCGATGGAATTACACAACTTTTGGAAGATGATGGATATCGTTCTCAATTACGAAAAAAAGGTTTTGACCAGGTGAAAAATTTTAGTTGGGGAAAGACAGCTACTTTTATTTTAGATTCAATATATCCGGAACACAGAAAACAGGACACGGAACACAGTTGATGATAAGATATGCTTACAAAAACTGTTTCCTGTTTTCAGTTTCCTAAATTAAAAAACTATGCAGAAAATAGGTATTGCTGCCAAGCGCTCCAATGTTCAAAAGTATGCTCCTGTGTTTAAACGGGTTTATCAGCATTTACAGAAAATTGGGAAAGATGTTTATGTTGAAAAACACGTGGCGCAGCTGATTGGATTAAAAAGCTACAAAGAATTCAGTCGTGGGAAAACTCAAGTGGAGCTTTTATTAGTAATGGGAGGAGATGGAACGATTCTTTCAGTGGTTCGAAGTATGCGAAAATTTGATGTGAAAATTTTTGGAATCAATATGGGGAATCTTGGCTTTCTTTCCGAAATTCCTCCCGTTCAGATCAATCAAAAATTGGCTAAGATTTTTAGTGGGGATTACACGCTTGACCCTCGTATCATGCTTCACATTGAGGTGTTTCGAGATGGGAAGCCAGTTAAGCAATTCCATGCGCTTAATGAAACGGTTATTTCTCAAGGAGCTTTGGCTCGTTTGATTAAGCTTCGAACGCGTGTGAATCATCGAAAGCTTACTATGTATCACGCTGATGGTTTGATTATTGCGACTCCAACAGGGTCTACAGCGTATAGTTTATCGGCAGGTGGGCCTATTCTTTACCCGAGTATCGATGCGTTTATTTTAACGCCGATTGCCCCTCATAGCTTTACTCAAAAGCCAATTGTGATTCCAGCGGATAAAAAGATTCAGATCACGGTTGAAAATAAAAGTAAGCGAATCATTTTGTCGATTGATGGACAGGAAAGTTTTAATTTGGAATACAAAGATGAAGTGGTGATTCGTCGAGATGGGACGGCTCAATTTGTTCGCCTGCCTACCGAAAGCTTCTTTAAAACGTTGAGGGAGAAGTTGGATTGGGGTAAAAAATTGGAGAAGTAAACTTCTCCTCCTAAAACCTTTCAATCCCGTCTGCGGGACGGCCTTTCCCAACAGGTGTTTTCGCTTTGCAGAAAAGCTCGCTTAACTTCGCCCCGTCTAACTTTGGGGCCCACGAGACCCAAAGCGGCGTCGGTACTACGTGCGTTCATTTTCTTTCAAGCTCACTAATTTTAATGTTATTCGGTAATGATTGATCGAGTCAGCTTGGTCTTGTATACTATGGAGCAGTTAATCTAAATAGAAAATTATGGATATTGATCAATTGGTTACTCGGGGAGTGCAGGATATTATTCCTAAAAAGGGGCTGATGGAAAAGTTACACAACGGTGATAAGCTGAAGGTTTATTTGGGTTTTGATCCTACGTCTACTAATATTCATATAGGGAATGCGGTTCCGCTTCGTAAGCTTCGGGATTTTCAGAACGCGGGTCATGAGGTGATTTTTTTGGTGGGGAGTTTTACGGCGCTGATTGGGGATACTTCTGATAAAGACGCGATGAGAAAGCCGTTGACTGCTCAGGAAATTGAGCACAATTTTCAAACTTATAAAGACCAGGCTAGTAAGATTATTGATTTTGGTCGGGCGAAAATCATGTATAACGGAGATTGGCTTGGGAAGCTTTCATTTACTAATATTGTGGAGTTGGCTCAGCAATTCAACGTTCAACAGATGATTGAGCGTGACATGTATCAAAAGCGTTTGGAGGGTGGAAAGCCAATTGGGCTTCATGAATTCCTTTATCCCTTAATGCAAGGGTACGACAGCGTTCATATGGAGGTGGATTTGGAGATTGGAGGGAATGATCAGTTGTTTAATATGTTGGCAGGTCGAACCTTACTTCGAACTTATAAAGATAAGGAAAAATTTGTGCTAACCACACCACTTATCGAAGGAACCGATGGACGAAAGATGAGTAAAAGCTACGGGAATACGATTGACATTATGGACAATCCAAAAGATATGTTTGGGAAATCGATGTCGATTGCGGATGAGCTGATTGTTAAATATTTACTTCTTTGTACAGATCTTCCTTTAAAAGAGATTGATGAGATCGATAAGGGGATTAAAGCAGGGGATAACCCACGTGATGCCAAGGTGGCTTTAGCCAAAGCCTTGGTGGCCTTATATCACAATATCGCTGCGGCGGATTTAGCCGGGGAAGAATTCGTTAACGTTTTTAAAAAAGGCGGTCTTCCCGAAGATATTCCAACCTTTGAACTGAGTGGCGAACGTAATATTTTAGATCTTTTAGAGCTTTGCAATTTGATCGATTCTCGTGGAGAGGCAAAGCGTTTGATTCAGCAGGGGGGTGTAAAAATCAATGACGAAAAAGTCGACGACCCCAATGCCGTGATTCGTTTAGAAAAAGATATGGTCGTTCAGGTTGGGAAGCGGAAGTTTGCGAAGATTATTTAATCTTTAGAGTGATTGGGAATTCTTTGATGGTTATATTTGAGGCTGGCATTTTGGTTGTTTTTCCAGCATCGATAAGACATTTTTTAAAATAATTCCATTCTTTTGTCTTCTTACCTCCGATAATAGTTATTAGTGTAATATTGCCCCGCTCTCCTATCACCATTTTCATTTTAGCACTTCCAGTTACTTCGCTGACTACTTTTGAAGCTCTTGTTTGACAGCTTGCTATCATGGCTGTTAGTTTTGATCGAATTTTTCTTTTCTCAGGGGAAATTCTTTTTTTATTGGGGGTTTCTTCAGATGTTTCAGGTTTTATGATTGTTATTCTTTTTTCCTTTTTTTCTCCTAATTTAACTTCACCTCCACCACTAGTTGATCCGAGGCTTCCCATTTTAATAGCTTGTGGTGCCTCGTTTCTTCGATGAGCCCCCTTTCGTTGAGTGGTGCCTGGTGTAGCAAATACGGCTACTATCCAAGTGCCATCAGGCATTTTATGTGCTTTTGAGATTGTGTCGATTTGTCCATGGATGAGATCTGATGCTCTTCCTTCTGCCACCACTAATGCTCCCTCTAGGGTTTTTCCTTGAGCACATTGAATTGCATTTCCGTCCTTCTGTTTACCCGCGTATTTATATTGATATCCAAATTCTTTAATTAACTCTGACATAACATCAAAAGTACTTTTTTCTTTGGCTAGCCCTGCCACTACCCATGTTCCATCGGCTAGTTGAATTTTTGTGAATTTAATCTTAAAATTTTCTCCTGTAATCGCTTTAATTCTTTTTTCAGCTTCACCTTTGGCTTCTAATTCAGTTTTTCCTTGAGCACATTGAATTACATTTCCATCCTTCTGCTTTCCAGCGTACTTATAATCTTTTCCAAACATCTTGATGAGCTCGGACATTACTTTAAAAGCATTATTGCTTTCAGCAGCTTGAGTAACGGCAGAAGATTCAGCAGCTTGAGCGTTAATTGGTACACCTGGAGCTATCGCTAAAGCGGTCAAAATCATTAAACGACGCAGTCCTAGCATTGGGTGAGATAAAATAGATGATGACGATTTTTCGGGTGATTTGTTCATGGGAACCTTAATTTAGAATTTGTAAGGTGTATTATTTTAGTATATTTATTTAAATTTGTCAACTATTTTTACCTCTGATTCTAATACCTTAAAAAAGCACATTTAAAATGAAGTGATTTATTTAAAAAAAGAATGGTGATTTAGTTATAGGAAAAAAAGTTTGCGAGGATAGTTTAGGCTAATTCACTATTTTGAAATCTGTTTTTAGGTACTTTACGCTGCTGGTTCTGTTAAAGCACGAGCTGCATAAACGGCATACGTGTCTTGGGGGATCTTAATGCTTTTGCCTGCATTTGTTTTAACTTCAAACCATTCACCTCCTCTTTTTGGTTGATTGCCCAATGCTACTAGTGATTCCGTTGAAATATCAAGTCCTTTGAGTAAACTTGTAACCGTTGCCTGATTTGCATTTTTAGGTAATTTTAAAGTTCCGCTTGAAAGAGCTTCTGTAACTTCTGCGGGCATTTCCACGGTGTTGGAAACAAGAGTGGGCTCTTCTACTTCAGCTTCTGCTACCGCTTGAGCAGTTGTATATACTGTTGCTTCCGGTTTAACCTGAGGTTCTGTCGCTACCTCCGGTTGAGGTTTAGGCTCAGGCTTCACCACCTCTGGTTGAGGTTTAGGCTCAGGCTTCACCACCTCCGGTTGAGGTTTAGGCTCTGTCGCTGTTTCAGTTAATTTAGGTATTTTATTCTCGATCATCCATTGTAGTTGCCATTTGGCGGCGTTGAATACTTTTGCTTTGGCTGCTACTCCATAGGCTGCTTTAAATTCATCCATTTTTCCATCAGCTTCAATGGCGGCTAAAACCTCTTTTGCTTTTGGCGGTGTATCACCTGTTTGGTAAAGGGCTGATTTTGGCGCTTCTGTAGAATCTTTGATTTGTAGTTTTGAATTTAATTCACTTATGTTGCTATCGTTTATTTTACTTACAATGTATTTAATACGGAAGGTTTTCATAGTTTCTTTATCCCCCTTAACTGCATTTTCTCCTCCGTTTTCTTTGGCAAATGCACGAAATTCTGCCATGTATTTAGGCCCTGAATTTCCTGGCATTTTCATTACCATTTGTGCTATTTCCCAAACGCCCTTTGTATCCATGCCTTCTAATTTGCTTTTTATTAATCCTTTGGCTTTATCAAGTTTTTCCTTTGGGCTTTCAGATGTTTCTGTATCGCTTTCATTTCCATCCTTTTTACCTTTTGGTTTAGCAGGTTGTTGTTCACTCGCCACTGGTGCTTCGCCAGTGATTTGAGCTTTTAAATCTGCAATGCTAGTATTTTCTAAAATTGCTTCAGATTTTGGCTTACTCCAAGATTCATCCTCTCCCTCTTTTTTTGTTTTTATATGCTCAATAATGCGCCCCTTTGCTGGACCGTCATCAGATAAATTTAACTCAATTGAAAGCTGATTTCCACTTTCATTGTAGGCTCTAATTTCGATAATTCCACTTTCCGATTCTGTTATGTCGGCAATGGAGCTCAATCCAAGCTCAGTTTTAAGGTAGTCTTTAATGAAAGGTTTTGCTTCCGCTCTATATTTTTCAAGAGGGTGTTTTACTCCAGGCTTTTTTTCTCCTGGAGGGGTTGGGAATAGATCATCAGCATCTCCTGGTTTTAAGTATCCTTTTACGAGTTGAGATAGTGTTGGTTTGGGATTTGGATTTTCCATCGATTTTTTATAAGCCTCTACTGAATCTTGATGTCGTTTTGCTAGCTCTCTTGGGTTTTTTGTTTCCGTCCAATCGTTTAAAAAGTCTCCTAACGTTTCCCAGTCACCCGTTTCAAAAGCCGTTTTAATGGCTTGGAAAAACTGCATTAGCATAGCAATGGCTTCCATAAACCCAGGTTCACCAGCTTCATCACCTTCTGTGATTTTTATCATCATTTCTCTTAAGTCCATCATGGCTTCGGCGCTTTGGTTTTGAACACTTAATCCCTCCATCATTGTTTTCATTTCTTCTTCAGTAGGTGCTGTTTCACCATCCTTAGGTTCATGAATCTTATTAAGTCCAGTGGCTATATCGTCCGGTAAATAGGCGAGTAACCCTTTCACATCTGTAATTGTTTCGTTTACTTTTCCTTCACCTTTTTTTCCTTCAAGTTGAATTCCTCCCCCTTCTTTTGGTTTGGAGATTTTGAATCGCTGTGAAAGATAAACAAAGGCAGGGTCATCGATTTTATCGAAGTAGGTTTCTACTTTTGACCCTTTTGTTAAACTTTGAACTACTTCATGTTCTGCTTTGCTTGGCCTATCCAATCCAGTTTCTGTTGCCCCACTAATGACTTGGCGGATTTGATTAGGATTGAGTGTTAGCGTTGGCGTTTCCTTTCCAAGTTCAGTGATTTGCTCTTTGGTGAACTTCATTGTTTCTAATATTTCACCTACCTTTTTCTTAATTCCTTTATCGGTTATACGAAATGTTTCAGTTATAACTTTAAGTGCTTTTGGGTGAAGCTCTTCACTTAGGATTTCACCGCTTTCTGCTTTTTCTCTCGCTTCTGCATTGCCCTCAATTTTACCTCGCACTCCCTCAATTTTACCTCGTTCTTCGGAACCTTCCTCCGAGTTGGTTAATGCATGATCAAAGGCTCCATCAATTACTTGCCTTAAATCAGTAGGTTTACCAATAATACTTTGGAATTTACTGATAGTTGCTTCATGTTTTTTGAATAGATCCTCTTTTGACTTAAAATATTCATTTATTTCATTTTCTTCATACATAAACAAAGGTTTCATATCCTTAACCTCTTCTGCAAATGCTTGTAGTGGACCTTCTAGATCGGTTAATTGTTTCGTTTTTTCTTCATTTAAATTAAAGCTAGCTACAAATTCTTCATATTTTTCGATTACAAAGTTTGATAACGCTTTATTAAGAACATCTGCGTCATCGCCTTCTAATTGGAAGAGATCCTCAATGCTGATTGATGGTTTTTTCTCAGTTTCAGCCGATTCTACGTCACCTTCTTCTTCAGAAGTCTTAACTGAGGTATCAGCTCCTTCTGGAAGGTGTGTTTTAATTTTTGCCAATAGCGCATTGACTGCCGGTGCTATTGCTTCGGCGGCATGAGCTTCTGGCAATTGAGGTATTGCACTGTCATATTCAGCTTTTAATCTATCCATTTCAGTTTTAAATTCCTCTGTTTTTGCGTGATCTTTTGGCAGTGCAGCAATGTGAGTATCAAATTTAGCCTGATGGTCTGCCCAACTTTGAGCCAATGGCTCTGCTTTGGGAGTTTCTTCTTTAGATACATCAACTGTCTCTGCTTCCTTCTCTACTACGTCTGGTACTGCTGCTGCTTCAATAAAAAGCCACCGTTTATTTAGCAATAAATTTTCATCATATATCTCCCTAAATGTGTGTAGGATATTTTTCATTATAGACTTAGAGCTGATACTTTATTTAAAGCGTATAAGGCTCCTCCTGCCAAAATGATTAAGAATAGGAGTATAAAAATTAAATTTCGAACCACATGGCTTTTCTTTTTAACTTCTTGTTTTACTTTATTTGGCGCTTGTTGCTTCTCAGTTTTAATTGAGCTAATCTCGCCTTCAAATGTTTTAAGTTCTTCAGAGGTCTCACTCTGATCACTTGCTTCTGCTTCCTTGAAAGCTTCTTCTGTTTTTTCTTTTACTAGGTGATCCATTTTTTCAATATATTCCTTATTTAATCCACCTAATTCATTATTATATTTTACTTTCCCTTTTTCATATTCTTCTTTGGATTGCCCAATTAACCCTATCAATTCTTTCTTTTCTTCATCGGTCATTTGTGGAATGACAGCTTCCAGTTCTTTTTTTTGATTTGAATCAATGTAGCTTTTGTGAAGCTGTTTTATTAATTCAATGTCGGTGATGTTAGTATTTGTTTCTGACATTTAATTAGGCCGCTTTTTTCTTTAATTCTACATTTGCTCTTGTTGCAATCCGTTGTAATTGATCTTCTTTTAATGAGCTGAAAAACTCTTGTCGGAATTCATCCAGTTTACCTTCAGGCCACGTACTTCCCCTTAAATTTGTAATTGTTTTATCTCCTTTCATAAAATCTCTAGCTGCTTGAACATATTGTTGGTTAAGCTTTTTATTTTTTTTGATTTCAGCTCTTAATTTTTTTAGCTGATCAGTGCTTAATGGTTCTTCTTTGGATTTTTCATCTAACTCTACAACTTCAACTTCGTCTATTTTAGGTTCTGGTTGTTTTTTAATTTGATCCGTTAGGGCAGCTAGTGAAAGTTCAATTTCAGTTGGCTCCTTAGCTCCCATTTCCTTGAAGGCTAATTTTCCTCCTTCTGTGTTTTTAATGGTTGCCACCTTTGCTTTTCCTTCTAGTTTATAAGCTAAGGTGTAACCTTTTTCAGCGTCATAATGAATGCTTAATTCAGTGACGCTTAGTTGGCTTTCTAGGTGAGCTCGAACGGCTTCCGTTCTTTGCTCAGGATAAGCTCCTGCTAACCTTTGATCGAATCCACTTTCGTTTCCTGAGGCAGCCAGCATAAACAGGCTGGTCGACTCTTCTGCATCTGTTGGATTCTGATGAATAGTTAATAGCTGTTCCAATGAAGGTTTTTTCTTTTGAAGAATTTCTACGTATTGATCTCGAGCTTCTTTTTGTTTTTCAAGTGGGTTTTTGCCATCTTCTAAATCAGGCACCATATCTTCTAAGGTTTCAGTATGTGAACCATTTACGGCTGTTTGAATCATCTCCATTAACTCTTTTAGCTGTCCTAGTAATCCACTTTCACGAATGCGATTCGGTGTTAGTCGGCTTGTTACTTTATCAAGAGCACGACCGGTTTCTGGGGATGTCACTCTTCCTGCTAATGCTTGTATTCCTTCAATGGTTGGATCCAGTTGTTCATTGGCTTGATCTAAATAGTCGTTAGTGCTTTTTAATATTGCGAGTAGATCACCATTATTTGCTAGATCTCTTAAGTTATCTACTTCACTATCAGCCCTGTACCATACACCACTTTCTAATTCATCCGTTCTTTCATTTCGTGCTTTTTCTAAATTCGTTAATCCTTGATTGTGCTCATCCATTTTATCCGTACTTCTTAGTTCGTTATGACAAACTTCTTTTAGCTTTTTGTCCCAATCTTTTCCAGGCCGATATACATTATTAGTGGTTAAATCAACCATATATTCAGGCTCCTCAGAATCATTTTTAAAGTTAATGTGGAATCGTTTTCCAAGAATCTTAGTAGCATCTTCGGAATTATTTTCTCCAAAATAATAACTCAATCGATTCTCTCCATCATTTCGAGTTTCATCGAATCGCTCATTAAAGTAAGCGAGCTCTTTTGTGGTAGCTTTAAATTCTGGAAGATTTTCAGGCTTTGTCATTTCTGCAACTGCCCTTTCTAATACACTTCTATTGTCTTGTGGATTTTTACCATTCAGTACTTTGTCTAATTCTTGAAAAACTTTTTCTTCACTATCTAGGTTTTGGATTGCGGTTACAAAATCGCCCCTTTCTCCAAATAAGCCTCCATTACTTTTTATAATATATTGCCCTAATCCTCG
>CBDUQS010000023.1:0-20115 GCA_965369815.1 uncultured bacterium
ATGTTAATATAGTACAGAGTAAATCTAATACAAAAATATTAACAAAAAGAAAATTTAGGATGCCCATCTATAGATCTTTTCTTCCTGACATGGAGGGGTTAGAGATTGAAGAGTTTGATCTAATTAGCTTGGATACTAAAAGTCAGTTTAAAAGCATGCAAAAAACATTAAGAGTAATTTTTGCTTTGGGTGCGCTTACTCCAAACTCACTTCTTTTTACAAACTTTGTAGCACAAAGAGAAGGAAAGGATGGACAACTTGTATATGATGAAAGATTGGCTCACAGGGTTTTATCTGGGTTTAGCCACTCTGATGATCCAAATATAAATGATAAATTAAAGGATAGGCGTTCAAAGGCTATTACTGAATCAATAAGATCAATGCTTCAGGGCTCATATAGTGGATTAGCAGAGACCCTGTCCACTAGAGAGCTTAGAGGTAAGCTTGACCTGCAAACACTTTTAACTGTTGTAATTGACCTTAATCGAAGGTCTTGCCAGATTAGTGGTGATTTACAAAAAATCGGTGATATTGAGTCAATGCTTTACTTTTTAATGATGGATGCAGATTTTTTTGATGATTTTTTTGATGATTCTGCGGTTCAACTTTTAATAAAAAGAGAGCTTATTAAGTCTGCTGCAAAAAGATTGGATTGGATTATGGATAAGGTGGCGATTAATAAATTTGCCAACCCTAACATTCTAACTTCAACTTTGGAATCAGGTAGGTCTGAAGAAGATCTCCCTGAGGTTTTTCGTAATTTACTTTGGATGTTAACATTGGGTGCCGACTCTAAGTCTTTTGGGATAATAGATCATGAATCACTCTCTTATCGAGACAGCACCCTTATGCACTCAGATTTTTTGTGGCTACAGGATGTATTTAAGGTTACAGGTTTAACCAGAGAATCTGGAGATTTATTAAAGAGAGCTCTTTTGGGTATATCTAAACCAAAGCAAAAAGATAGAGCTGAATTTAAGAGGAATGTGATTGCTAGCCTTGAACCCTACTTTAAGTTTTTCTTTCAAGACGATATGAATGGGGGCATCCAAAGAGTTTCAGTTTAACACTTTAGCCAAAAACTCCTTCATTAACTCCACCGGCAACCCAACCACATTCCAATAATCCCCTTCTGTTTTTACAATCCACTCCCCTGCTGTTCCTTCAATCGTCATTGCACCGGAACTTTCTTTCCACTCATCTAATTCAAGATAATCTTCAATTTCTTCATCGGTTACTTTTCGAAAGAACAATCGAGTGACTTCGAAGCCAACAAGCTCTTTTTTTTCTGACTCATTCACCAGGGCTAGTCCTGAAAAAACATCACAATAAGAATTATTAAAGCGATTTAAAGTGTCTCTCGCATCCTCTTTATCTTCTGGCTTTAGGCATATCTTTCCATCAGAGCTGACGACAATAGTATCGCATCCAATTACCCATCTTTTGGGGTGATTTTTTGCAATTACTTGAGCTTTTCTTAGCGCAATGCTTTTGACGATATCCTTGGGTTGCTCATGCCCATCGTGATGCTCATCGATATGAGCAGGAATCACCTCGAAGTTTAGATTCATATCTTCGAGAATACGTTTTCTTTGAGGGCTTTTGCTGGCAAGAATTAATTTTTTCATAAATTGCAGATTGAAGGGCAGCTTGAAGGGCAGCTTCGCGATGGGCAGATTGATCCCTTTAATTCACCAATCAATTTACCCCTCCATTTGCCCATCTACTTGCCTATCGATTTGAGTTGATTTCCTGAATAGCACGATCAAGTTGATTGTCTTCCGTTTCTGAATCTCGAGCGATAATGGTTATATCTGGAGTGACTCCGTTGTCCTGAATACTACTCCTGTCTGGAGTTAGCCACTCAGCGACTGTTATTTTTAGACTTGAGTTGTCTCCGAAATAATTCACTTCCTGAACGGTTCCTTTTCCAAAGCTAGTTTCTCCAATAATCGTAGCAATGTCATAATCCTTTAATGCTCCTGCAACAATTTCGGAAGCAGATGCACTCCCCTTATTAATCAGTACAACCATTGGGTACTTAGAAAGCTCTCCTTCTCCGCTGGTGTGCTGTGTGTAGTTGAAATAACTGTATTTAATATGAACGGCGTCAGACCCATTCGGAAGCATGAAATTAAGAATTCCGACAGCGGCATCCAAAAGCCCTCCTGGATTATCTCTCATGTCTAAAATCACTCCTTTTATTTTCGGATTTTGACTAATGATCTCAACTACCTCTTGGAACTCATTTACAGCAGTTTGGCCAAAGCTGGTTAGCTGGATATGCATAATATCGTCGTTTCCAACCACTTCATACTCAACTGCTTTAATATGAATAAGGTCTCGAACCACTGAAATAGTGAGTGTTTGAGTTCCTCGTCGAACGGTTATTTTTACTGTGGTTCCTTTTGGCCCCTTTATTCGATTTACCACATCGTAAAGTGATTCATCGGACACATCCACTCCGTCCACCTTTTTAATAATATCTCCTGCCTTAATACCCGCTTCGTAAGCAGGCCCGTCTTTGATGGGTGAAATGATAACCACTTCTTTATCATCATTTACACCTATATAAGTACCAATCCCTTCAAATTCTCCATCAATATCGTCGTTAAAAATTTGATTCTCCTCCGCATTCATGAAAGCACTGTATGGGTCATTCAATGACTCCACTAATGCCTTTATAGCCACTTCAGACATTCCATTGGAATCCACGCGATCTTTATCATAAAAGTTGGAGGTGATCAGATCCCATGAATTCACAACCTTCTTTAGCTGAGGAGGCAGATTATTTGCATTTGATCCAGAGTTTGGTGCCCGAAGATCGATCATATCCATTTGGAAGATCATATCAGCCGCCATGATTCGACTCATTCGTTTGTATAAGCCAAAGTAATCGTTTCTTTCTGGCTGAACAATTCCAAGGCCAATAGCTCGCATTACCAATGCTTGATTTCGTGTGTTGTTTTTTACATCGGTGTAAGGAATGGGGCCAACATGACGACGAGGAATAGGGATGCTTTTTGAATGAAAAGTGAGCTCAAGTGCCTCCACCTTTGTTATTTTTTTATATGGATCTATTTTTCTTTCCCTTTCGTCCAATATCCCCAGCTTGATCGCTTCTTGAAAATAAGAGGCGTACCATGCGTTATTTCGCGTGTCTTCAAAAGGGAGGTTAGCATTTTGACTTCGCTTGAAATCGGGTGAATTTAAAAGCACTAAATATTTAATAAACTCTGCTTTTGAGATGAGAATATCAGGTCTAAAAAGCTTTGTTTCCCGAAAGACATCATTTCTTCGAAGGTATTCTACTGAATAGTAATAAGGTGAAGTGTGATGAACATCGTCGTAAGCAAAGGTGCTCGCTGATGGGATAAGGAGAAGGCTAATTAGAACACCTAAAATCAGCCTTTTAAATAACAATTTCATGAGTTAGTGGATTACAGAATTTATAAAGGTTATATCTTAATACCAGGAACGGGGAATTGATGACACATCGCTTCCACCTCTTCCTTAATAGAGTTGAGACTATTTTGATCTTCTGGTTTTTGAATAGCTCTATCCATCCATTCAGCAATTTTTTCCATTTCCCCCTCTTTCATTCCGCGAGTGGTGACTGCTGGAGTTCCCATTCGGATACCGGATGGGTCAAATGGAGAGCGTGGATCGTTGGGGATTGTGTTTTTATTCAAGGTGATTCCTACGGCGTCGAGTGCGTTTTGGGCTAGCTTTCCAGAAATATCTTTATTGGTTAGATCCGCAAGGATTAAATGTGTGTCGGTTCCGTCGGATACCAACTTAAATCCTCTCTTTTTCAGCTCTTCCGCTAAATGATGAGCGTTCTTTTTTACCTGAAGCGCATATTCTTTAAATTCAGGCTGAAGTGCTTCTTTAAAGGCAATTGCCTTTCCAGCAATGGCGTGTTCGTGTGGCCCGCCTTGTAATCCTGGGAATACAGCTCGGTCGATATCTTTTGCGAATTTTTCCTTACACATAATCATTGCTCCTCGTGGTCCTCGCAGTGTTTTGTGTGTGGTGGTCATCACTACATCAAAATAAGGCACGGGTGATTCAAGTACTCCTCCGGCAATGAGGCCAGCGGTATGAGAAATATCTGCCATGCTGATTGCACCCACTTCATCAGCGATCTCTTTAAAGCGTTTCCAGTCGATATCTCGTGGATAGGCAGTGAAGCCCGCTACGATCATTTTAGGCCGATGTTCTTTGGCCATTCGGTGAACTTCATCCATATCTAAATAGCCCGTTTCTTCATTCACACCATATTGTACAAAATTGTAGGCTTTTCCGGAAAAAGCGATAGGAAGACCATGTGTAATATGTCCACCGTGATCTAACTTTAGCCCCATAACAGTATCGCCAAATTCAAGCAGTGCAAAATAAATGGCAGTATTAGCAGGTGATCCGGAATAAGGCTGAACGTTGGCGTGTTCGGCTCCGAATAATTCTTTCGCTCGTGCGATTGCTAAATTTTCAATCACATCAATATTTTCCTGGCCTCCATAATAACGTTTTCCTGGATATCCTTCAGAATATTTATTGGTCAAAATAGAACCGCAAGCTTCTAGTACGGCCTCGGATACGTAATTTTCAGATGGAATCAATTCCAACCCATCCACTTGTCGTTTCCCCTCTCTTTCCATTGCTTCAAATAACTCAGGATCCTGACTTTTGATATGATCGTACATTGTTTTGGAGGTTACATTGATAAATATTTTGATCGGTCACGATCAAATCGACGCATTCATCATACGGATCTTTGGGGATCGAATCAAGAACTTGTTCCTCGTAAGCGAGTGCTATTTTGACCGATTTCCCTTCGGATTGAAAATAACGATCGTAGTAACCCTTTCCCATTCCAATCCGATTTCCCTTTTTATCAAACGCAACTCCTGGAGTGATCACGAGCTCTATTTCTGCATCATGAATTCCCGTTGGAGGATCGGTTGGTTCAGGGACTCCAAAAAAATTACTCTTTAACTCCATTGGTTTTTTAATAGGAACTGCCTGAAAATGACTCTTTCCTTGAATAACTGGTAAGTAGAGCTGTTTGGAGTCAAGGTTCCGATCAATCAATTCAAGTGTATCTACTTCCCCGTTTACTGAATAATAAAAAAGAACATGGGATGCCTTTTGAAATACAGGTAAGTCCTCCAGTTGCCTTATTATTCTCTTGTTTTTTAAGGCTCGCTCTTCACTGGACAGCTGAGCTCTGAACTTCAATGCTTTACTCCTAATTTTAACTTTGTCGCTCATTATTCATAGGTGAAGAACTATGAACCAAATACTTCCTTCGCCATTTCAGCTAATCCTGCCGACGCTTCGACTTCCTCCTCTTTCACTACCGGCTGTAATTCAATTTTTCTTACTTCCACTTTAAAGTTCACCTTTGTACTTAAAACAGAATCAAAAGCTTTATGAATTTCAGCTTGGTTTTTCGTACTTAAAACTTTTTCCATTAAAGTACTTGATTTGAAAGTCATATGCAGATCATCTCCATCCAGCTTTACTGGCTCTCCATCGGAAAAAGACATTCGAATGAAAGGGGTTTCAATATTTTCAAGAATTCGTTGCCAATTTTTTTTGATTTCCTCGAGGGTTAGCTCAGAATTGGAAGTTGATACCACTTCTGCTTCAACCTTCTCTATTACAACCTCTCTCACCTGGATATCTGTTTTTTCCGTATTATTTTCAATGGTTGGCTTTTGAACTTCTGGGACTTCAGCAATTGCTTTTGGGGCGACTTTTTCAATTCCTTCATATCCACACGCCTTAATGACAGCGATTTCTAGAGGAAGTTGTGGAATAAGAGCTTGATTGATTTGTTGTTTGGCTTCCGAGAAAATATCGATCATCTGAATAATACTTGAAACCTCTTTTTTCTCGCTGATACCAAGAAGCATTTGTTCGCGAAGGTAGCTGATGAATTCTCCACAAAACTGATGTAGATTTTGCCCTTGAGAGTTGATTTTAGTAATCAATTGAATTGCGCCTTGAATGTCTTTTTCAAACAATGACTTAAAGAATGACTCGATCAATAAATGCCCTGCCAATCCGAGATTATTCACCACTTCCTGATAAATGATTGATGAATCCATATTCATTTGCTCGAATAATCCGATTGCATCTCGAAGCCCTCCGCTGGCCATTTTAGCGATCAATTTTAGTGCATCAGGTTCTGCCTGAATCTTTTCTTCTACCGCAATTTCTTCAAGCCTTTTTACAATGGAATCGGTTGTGATTCGTTTGAAGTTAAATTGCTGACAGCGAGAAATAATGGTTTCGGGAATTTTGTGAGCTTCGGTGGTCGCTAAAATAAAGTAAGCGTGAGATGGTGGTTCTTCCAGTGTTTTTAAGAGTGCATTAAATGCCTCTTTCGTTAACATATGCACTTCATCGATGATATAGATTTTTCGTTTTCCTTGAGTGGGTGCGAATAGGATTTTCTCTCGTAATTCACGGATTTCATCAATCCCACGATTGCTCGCGGCATCAATCTCGATCAAATCTACCAGTCGCCCCTTTAATATCGCCTGGCAATTCTCACACTCATCACAAGGCTCAGTTTGCTCCTGAAGATTGGTACAGTTTAAGCTCTTAGCAATAATACGAGCGAGTGATGTCTTCCCGGTTCCTCGAGGCCCGCAAAATAGGTACGCATGGGTAAGCGAATCGTATTTGATCGCATTGGTTAGCGTAGCTGTAATATGGTCTTGTCCGACAATGGTTTTGAAATTCTGCGGACGATATTTTAAATACAGTGACATAGAGGATTTTAGGCTTAATATTGAGGGGTTCAAGGATATCAGATTGGCTACCTATTTACAATCAGGTTTGTTAGAATAACTTGGCAGTTAATTCCTAAATTTTAAAAATGAAACGATTTGAAAAATTAATAGTGCTTAGCCTGCTTATCTTCGCTCTTACCGCCTGTGCTCCTGCCGATACTAGCCCTCAAGCAAGCCTTGGTAAAGCGGATGCTCCTGTTTTGATTGAAGAATTTTCCGATTTTGAATGTCCTGCTTGTGGCGTGGTGAGTCCAGAGCTTGAAGAAGTGGTTCGGAAAAATCTTGATTTTGTACAATTCAAATACTATCACTTCCCACTCCCTCAACACACTCGAGCCTTTCCTGCCGCTGAAGCTTCTGAATGTGCCAATGAACAAGGGAAATTCTGGGAATACTCCAGCATTCTTTTCAAAAATCAGAAGAATTTGGGTGATGATAATCTAAAGCAATTCGCTGCTAAATTAAATTTAGATACCGAAGCTTTTAATACCTGTTTTGACTCTCAGGTTAAAAAGAATAAGGTTAAGGCAAACCTTTACGAAGGCCGACGCCGACAAGTCAGCTTCACCCCTTCTATTTATGTGAATGGTGAGTTGGTGAAGTGGAGCGGGGCAGAAACCTTTGAAGCTTATTTGAATGGGCTTCGATAAAATTGGTATCGTATCGCAGACTAGAAAGTCTTCGCTCCGATCTGTGTTTTTTTGTTATACCCCCTCGAAGAGCAGGTTTTCTAACCTGCGATGAAACCCAATAACCTTTGATACAGCCCAAAAAAACCTGTAAAATAATCCTAATAACCTATTTCTTCCCGTATCGCTGTTCCTTTTCTTTGAATTCGAGGACTAATGGGGTTCCTGTGAACCCGAATTGTTCGCGCATTCGGTTTTCTAGGTAGCGTAAGTAGGAGAAATGGAAGTATTTCTTTTTATTCACAAAAAAGACAAATCGAGGTGGATCAACGTCCACTTGAGTGACGTAAAATAGTTTTGGATACACTGCTTTTGTTCCCGATGGCTTGTGTTTTTCGCTGGTTTCGTCGATAAAATGATTCAACTTAGCGGTTGATATTCGTTTATTGCGTTCCTCCTTAATAATTTCGAGCTGATCAAAGATTAAGCCTAGGTTCTTTTTGGTGACAGCAGAGGTAAAGACAACCGGTGCCCATGATAAAAATGGGAATTTTCTTTGAAGCTGACGAACAAACTTATGCCTTCTTTTTTCTTCGGGGCTCATTCTCTTTTCGCCTCTTTCCTCCCCACCCTCTTCATCTTTTATATCCCATTTATTGGCCAAAATCACTAAACCTTTATTGGCTTTTAATATCGTATTGGCAATTTGCTGATCTTGATGAGTGATTTCCTGTGAGCTGTCGATTACCAACAGTGAAATATCACTTCGTTCGATCGAAGAAATAGTTCGAAGGACGCTGAAGTACTCAATCCCCTTCGTAATCTTTCCTGGACGCCGCATTCCCGCGGTATCGATAAAATTATAATCAACTCCTTTGTGACGAATCATTGTGTCGGTGCTGTCACGAGTGGTATGAGGGGTTTCAGAAACAATCAGCTTTTCCTGATTAGATAAAGCGTTGATGAGCGAAGATTTTCCTACATTGGTTTTACCCACCAGTGAAATATTTAAATGACTTTGATCAAACTCCATTATTTCTTTATATTGCGCGCTTTTTTTCGTTAAAAAATGGCGGTCTTTCAGTGCTTTAATCACATCGCTGACCAAGTGATCAACCCCTGATTTATGAATGGCTGAAATAGCGTAAGGCTCACCGAGTCCAAGCTCATACATATGAGCCAACTCGACCTCCGTTACTGGATGATCGCATTTATTGGCCACGAGTAACACTGGCTTTTTGTTGGATTGAAGCCTTAAAAGCTCCGCGGCCTTAAAGTCATCACTAGAGAACTCCCCTCGCCCATCCACCATGAATATAATCAGATCTGAGTCTTCTATCGCCACATGCGCTTGTTTCTGCATATTGTCTTCAATATCCATGTCGGCCTTCTTCTCGAACTCCAAACCTCCCGTATCCACTAAAAAGAAGTCCATCTCGGAATGATTGATCTTATAGAAGATACGATCACGAGTGGTTCCGGCTTCTTCTGCAGTAATCGCCATTTTAGAACCCACCATTCGATTGAAGAAAGTGGATTTTCCAACATTTGGCTTTCCGATGATGCTGACAATTGGGATTTTCATATTAAAAAGCTCCGATCACTCATTCAGCGACCAGTTACCATCTTAATTAAAGGACGGGTAAAAAAGGGGCACCTACTAAAAGGGTCTTCCTCATTCATTTGTTTAGCTGTAAAACTGTTCACGCGTTTTTCGTGCACGGTGTTTAGATCGAATAACGGCTGAGTTTCGAGTGAAGATTTTGGTAGGCTTCTGGTGATGGAAACGTTCTTTTTTAGCCTTGAAAATCGTACGACTTCGCTGAACTACTTGCTTGAAGCGATTCATTAATCTCTCGTTAGACTCTCCTTGTTTTTTAGTTGCGTAAATCATTATTTACCTCCTTTGTTAAGTTAAAGCTCAACTATTCTATACGATTTCTTTGAAAATGCAAATTGTTTTTAAGAGGTATTGCCTCGCAGGTTAGAAAACCTACTCTGCAAAGCTTAATTAAAAAACCTTCCATCGGTCGGAACGAAGGCTTTCCAGCCTGCGAGACGACCACACCATGTTTCCCGTTTCCTATTCCAAATTCCTATGATAGAATTGCCTCTGATTTATCACCTAAAAATAAACACTATGGGATTCATGGGTAAGGCGAAAGACCTTTATAAACTTCAAAAACAGGCGAAAGATATTAAGAAACAGCTTAAAAAAATTCATATTGAAGCTGAGCACGGTGGTGTGGTTATCACCTGTGACGGTGAGCAACGCTTTGTGAGCGCTAAAGTGACGGAGGAATTTTCTGGCGACAATCAAAAGCTTGCCAATACCTTTGTGGAAGCGGCCAATAAAGCGATCAAAAAATCTCAACAGATCGGAGCTGAAAAGATGAAGGATGTAATGGGAGATATGGGGGGAATGTTTGGAGGAGAGTAAACTCTCCTTCTGAACCCCTTTCAAAAAGTGGTTCAGTACTCCCCAAACAGGTGTTTTCGCCCGCCACCAAGCTCGCTAAGCTTCGTCCCGCCTAATCCCGATGTCCATCGGGACAGCGTCGGGTACTACGCCCGCTCACTTGCTTATGGGCTCACCTATTTATATATTGAAGATTAGAATAGATTAAATGAAAAAATTCTCCACACTCATTATTATTGGTCTTTTTGGCTTTGGCGTGTTCTGGTTTTACCAGAATTACATCAGTGCGCTCAATTATTCGCTATCGCCAAATTCAGACGCGCGTGTGGTCATCGATATCAAACAAGGCACTTCCGCCAACGGAATCGCTGACCTTTTACTGGAAAAAGGACTGATTAAGAACGAATTCGCTTTTAAAATGTACTTAAAGCAAAACAAGCTCGCTAATCAACTCAAAGCGGGTCGAATGGTTCTTCAGGAAAACTTTGATTTAAAAGAAATTGTTACCGCTTTAATTGAAGGGAAAAGCGAAGAAATGGCCGTCACCTTACTCGAAGGATGGACGGCGGAACAAATTGGTGAGCATTTGGAGTCTGTTGGACTCACCACGAAAGAGGAATTTATGGATTGCACTACGGGTTGTGAGCTGACTTCCGACATTCTGCCCGATGGTTATGTGGAAGGATACCTTTACCCTGACACGTATTTTGTAAACTTCAGCAGTTACTCCGATCGATCCTTCATCAATCGCCTTGTTGGCACGCTTGAAGGTAAATTGGACGATGACGATTGGTCTGCCATCGAAGCGAGCGATCATACGTTCGAAGAAATCATGATCATGGCGTCGATTGTCGAAAAGGAAGAGCGAAACGAAAAAGAACAATCCACCGTGGCTGGTATTTTATGGAGTCGATTCGACAATGGAGTAGGCCTCGGCGCCGATGCCACCGTTTTATACGCGCTCGGACGAACGAAAGGTGGGCTTACTTACAATGATCTCCAAATCGACAGCCCGTACAACACCCGTAAATACCGTGGCTTACCGCCAACGCCGATTTCTAATCCTGGCATTTTCTCCGTTCTCGCGGCCATTCACCCTAAAGATACCAACTACTTCTACTACCTTCACGATTCAGATGGTGTGATTCATTATGCGGAGACTTTGGATGGGCATAATATCAATAAGCGAGATCATTTATAGGATCTAACCCAATTCTAAGCTTGGTGGTGGTGATAGTAAGGCTAAGGTTCTTCCTCTTCGTTTTATTAAAAAAGATTCCCCTTTTTTAGTTCGCTCAATTAATTGACCTCTTTGGGAATCAAATAGCCTAGGTGAAATTGTTGTTACTCCTTTTTCAGTTTCAGTAAATGGTCCTAACTTGGCCATTATTTCACCCTTTCTTTTTATTAAAAATTCATGTCCACGAGCACAAGCCTCTAATATCTCACTCCGCCTATCATTCAAGGTGCTAGGGGGAATAATCTCAACTCCTGACAGCAACCCTTGCACAGAAGCTCTTAGCTCAAGGTAGGTTTTATCAGCAGCTTCATAGTCCTCCGTTAAAAGGTGTCTTAAAATTGCATCTAATTTATCCTTTGTTTCACTAAGTTTCTCCATTTCTTTAATTTAAGATAAGGCTTAGTATATTACTAATATTTTTATTTATTTGTCAATCAATTTGATATATAAAAAGAGTGATAAATCGGCATAATGAAAATGAGCGGAAGTGGCTGTAAAAAGTATCTCAGTGATACCATTTGACTAATAACGCTTGACATTATTACTGTGATGCGTTATTATTGTTGTGTAATTTCAGATTATGATCAAGAGTTTTAACTGTAAAGAAACTGAGAAGTTGTTCGATCGAGAAACAACTAAAAAGTGGTCTCCGAATTTAAAGAAAATAGGTAGACGAAAGCTTTTAATCATCAATGCGGCCACGGAGCTAGTGGATCTTAGAGTTCCACCTGGAAATGAGCTGGAAAAACTCAAGGGCAATCGAAAAGGGCAACATAGCATCCGAATAAACAAACAATGGAGAATTTGTTTTAAATGGAAGAGTGGAAATGCTTACAATGTCGAAATCGTCGATTATCACAACTAACTTACTACTTAAACCTCGTCTAAATGAGCAGAAAAATGCAACCCATCCATCCTGGCGAAATTCTATTAGAAGAATTTATAAAGCCATTTAAAATTAGCCAGTATAAAGTGGCTAAAGACATCAATGTGCCTGCAGTGCGTATTAATGAAATTGTGCATGGAAATAGGGCTATTACCGCCGATACCGCTCTTAGGCTTGGTAAATTTTTTGGAAACACAGCTGAGTTTTGGCTTAATTTACAATCACGATACGAATTAGAGTTGCAGGAAGATATACTGGCCGATAGACTTGAGAATGAGGTTAGAGTATTTCAATTTGCTATGTAATATGCCCTTCACTTCAAAAATCTACAACAAAGAAACCTTTCAAAAGCTCTCGTTGCCCAAGCGCGATATAAGCAGTAAAGAGTTTACGGATTGTACTTTTAAGGACTGTGATTTTACCGAAAGTAAATTCTCTGGTTCGGTTTTTATCGATTGTACCTTTTTAAGATGTAATCTCTCCAACATCAAAGTGGATAATGTGAGTTTGCAGGACGTGGTTTTTGAAGAGTGTAAGTTGTTCGGTATTTTGTTTTTAACTCTCAATAAACTACTCGTGAGCACGTCTTTTAAAGAATCTAAGATTGAGCTTTGCAGTTTTGACCACTTAGATATGAGGAATTTTAAATTCTTAAACTGCACCATTCGGGAAACCGATTTTACCAACGCAAACCTAAAAGGCGTCGACTTTGGCGCTTCCGATCTGCAAGCCAGCAAATTCGTTAATTCGAACCTGGAACAAGCGAACTTCGTCGGCGCTACCCGTTATTACATCGACCCGACACAGAATCGTCTTAAAAAAGCTAAGTTTTCATCTCCAGATGTTTTGAACTTGTTGATGGGGTTTGAGATTGAGGTGGGGTGATTGAGAATAAAAAGACAGCACCATGCTCGCTTCAGACCTCGTTATTTCCGGAGCAGATTTGTAATCTGGTTCGAAATATTTTCGAAATATTTTTTAAATTGGCAACTCACTTATCTCTATCCTCGTCGACACCTTGCTAACCGATGACCATCGCCAGTCCCCTGGCTCGTGAACATATAGCTTATTTACAGGATTATAATGAATGTAGTTAAGCTTTTGCTCAAAGAAATCCTCATCAAGAATCAATTTTGGACAGTTCGTTTTTTTCCAAAATTCATATCGACCATCCTTTTCAAATAATTTGAGAATATTTGGCTCATTCTCTATTAAGTTATCTTTGAATGCTTTTGATAAATATTTCTTCATATCGCGAATAACCGCGCCTAAGTCAGGGGCTGATCCGATAAAATGAAGATGGTTCAGCATAAAAACAAATCCATAAACTTTTAATCCTTTGTTTTGCTGGCAATAAACGAAGCTATCTTCGAGTAACTTAAAACGCTCATGGCGGTCAAGGAGGTAGTACCAGTTTTTGACCGTGAATGTGACGAAATGGATTTGGTCTTTTAATTCATTAATAACCCGTAATGAAGGCATAAAATTCGTTTAAATACAATAAAGTGGGTTATTATAAATATTTTGGAGACAGATTGCAAATCTGCTCCAGTCTAGTGCTTGTAAGCCTCTTCCATTACCACCTTTAATTTTTACTAAAAGCTTCTTTATTCATATTTAAGATTTCATAAATTTCAATTTAATGATTTTTTTAATCTCATCTGAATGCTTCTGGTGCACCTTCATGAGCGTCATTATTTCTTTATGATTTTCCCAATGTATTTTCCATTTTTTCTCACCTACGATTGATTCAAAATCTAAGGGGATCACCTTCTTCCATTTTTCAAACTTTTTCAAATTTTTAATTTTGTCTTCCAAATCTTCTATACCCCTGCTTTTAGGCGATAATTTTGCAGGTCCTCTTATCCAATCTTTCCAATTCTTATTACCTTTTGACTGGTTGCACTTACCGCAAGATGGTACAAGGTTATGTATTTCTGAAATGTAGCCGGTTGGCTTTTTATTAACAATAAGAGGTCTAAGATGATCCCATTCAGAAGCTTTATCACTGCAATATGAACACCTTAAATCGGTAGGGTCTAAGCCTAGTATGTCTAATGCTTTTTTAATCTCTTCTGCTGAAGGCACTAGACACGGGATGATACCATTTACAAATGCATTTGTAATACTTGATGTCCGCCCCATTATCGACATTGGCGTTGGCATTCTAAAGATCTTTTTTCTCATAGTAGTATGATTATTTTTTTATCCGGAGCAGATTTGTAATCTGGTTCGAAATATTTATACTCACCCCTCCAATCCCCTCTCAATCCCCCCTTCCTCCTCCATCAATTTCTCTAAATCCCGATAGCTCTGATCGATGGAATCGGTGAGTTCTTTGGCTTTGATTCCTAGATCGCGGATTTGGTCGTGGTTTTTTTCGGTGCAGGCGGTGGCGAGCTCTTCGGCGTTTTTCTCCTTTTGTCGGTCGAGCTTTCCGAGTGATTTTTCAAGATTATCTTGCTCTTTTCGTACGGCGCGTAGACGTTGTTTTTGGGCTTTTTTGTCGAGGTATTCTTGCTTGTTACTGCTGTGTTTTTTGGCGAATTTGAATGTGGTTTCTTCTTCGGCCCATCCTTCGGTGGCTAAAAATTCATCGTAGGTTTTGTCTTTTATAGTTACAATTCCCTGGTCAAAAATAACGAGACGATTCGCCAGACCTGAGATCATGTCTTCGTCGTGCGTTACGAAGATCACGGCGCCTTTGTATTCTTTTAGAGATTTGGTTAAGGCCTGACACGATTCCATATCGAGATGATTCGTGGGTTCATCTAGCATTAACAAGTGAGAATTAGAGAGAATTACTTTTCCTAGGCAAACTCGGCTTCGCTCCCCTCCTGAGATGGTGGAGATCTTTTTTTTGACGGCTTCACCGGTGAATAAAAGGGAGCCGCATAAGTTTCGTACTTCTTGTTCGCTGATACCGGGAACGCTTACCATTTCTTCTAATATCGAAACGTTTTCGCTTAAATCCCCTTTCGTGTCGGCGCCGAAATAGCCGATTTTGACGGCTTTGGGTTTGGCAACTCTTCCCTCATTCGGATGAATTGTTTTATTGAGTAGTCTTAATAGAGTGGATTTCCCTTTTCCATTTTTTCCGATCACGGCGATTCGATCACCGGGGTGAACGACGAGGGAGAAGCTTTGGATTAATGGAGTTTCTTTTTCGTATCTAAAGTCGACGTCTTTTGTTTCTAAAAGTACAGCTCCCCGAAAAGGCTCCGAGTGGAAGTGGAATTTGATTTCGGGAATTCGGGCGAGCTTTTCTCCGATCTTCTGTTTTTCGAGGGATTTGATTCGGGATTGCACCAATCCAGCAGACCGAGCGCCTGCGCGGAAGGTTCGGATGAACTCATTGGTCTTTGCCTGTTTTTTAACCTGATTTTGACGGGTCTTTTCGTAGACTTCTTCCTCCATTTTGATCTGATCCAATAACTTTTGTGGGCCTCCACTCATCTTTCTCATTTTATTCCGATGAATCCCGATGGTGTGAGTGACCACCTCGGCCATGAAATGACGATCGTGTGTGATGAGGATGAAGGCACTTTTCCAGCTCTTTAAAAAGCGAGAGAGCCATCGCAAGGACAGAATATCGAGGTAGTTGGTGGGTTCATCTAGCAATAGTAGATCGGATTCGGATACCAATGCCTCCGCTAAACGAATGCGGATCTGAAAACCGCTGCTAAACTCGTCTGCGGGACGCTCGAAATCGTCGGCGGTGAAACCGAGACCCATTAAAATTGATTTTGCTTTCCATTCATCGCCAAATGCTCCTTGAGGGAGTGACGTGCACACTTGCTTGAGAATGGTGTTTTCGGAAAAGTTCAAATCCTGTTCCAACGCCTTGATTCTCATTCCTCTGGAAAGCTCAATCGTTCCGTCCATGGAGTCCGCGGGCTCGGTCAGCATTTTTATGAAGGTACTTTTCCCCGATCCATTCCGTCCGATCAGTCCGATTTTCTCGTTGTCGCCGATCGTTAAATTCACGTCGGTGAAGATTGTCTGTTGCCCGAAGTTTTTCTTGAGACCTGAAATGCGGATCATCTTTTAGTAAGGATTAATCTGAGATACACTTGCTTAAAAATACCACATTTTGTTTGTGGATTTCTAGCGTTATACGAAAAATGAATTAATTAAAGAGTTGTCTTTAAAGCCTTTTTACCTCCTGCCTTCATCAATGCACATTCAGTCATTCTATCTGTCACTGATTTGATAAATCGAACTTCCTCCGCAGTTATCTGATCATTTGCTTGAACAGAGAAGTGATTGAGGGCAAATACTATTCTAGACACTTTTCGGTTATGATAAATGGCTCTAAACTTACTTAATAAATACCTTTCTTCTTCAGTAAAAGGTATTTCAGATAAATCCTTATCTCTATTCTCAATAATCTCAAGCCAAGCATAAACAAGCTTTACAACGGGCTTGTTTATTTGAACAGATGCAATCTCAGGCTCTGGAGAAGTGCTATCTCCCTCTTCCAAAAGCGATTCGTTATCCCTTAATGCTAAGCCCTGACTTTCACACTCTTCATTCTTCATAAAATTAACTTTAATGGTTTTATATTCTATATATAAAACATTATTTGTCAACTTACCTCAAGGCTATTTTTTTAAAAATACAATGTTTTTTTTAATCATTTCCAATTCTGCACCCAATCGGCTGGCGAGCCACTCAAAAGTTTTGATGGAGAAAAAGCAAACATGCGTGAGGTCGTCTTTGTAGCGCCATTTTGAAAAATCTTGATCGTCAGCAAAGAACTTGGTCATTATTCCCAGTGTTCCTTCGGATTTCAATACGCTCCATAGCTTCTCGATTTCTTCTAACGGCTGATGCAGGTGTTCCAGTACTTCTGTGGCGGTGATGAAGTTGTAGGCTTTAAGAAAGACTGATTCGTCTTTTGCGAAAAATACATCGTAAGTATCCATCGAATAACCCTCCTTTTTAAACAGATCAGCAAGAACGGGGTTTGGTCCCGAGCCGAAATCAAGTCCTTGATCCTCCCTACTTATCCTTTCCATCATCGGATCGATGAATTGTTTTAAGAATTGAACGTAACCTGTGTTGTCGGGGTTGTTTTCGTGTAAATCGTAACGCTTTTTTTCATCATCTGCGGACAAATGGAATTCTTTTGGGACGAAAATGAGATCGCAAGTGCTGCACTTAAAATACTCCCGATGGGCATCGGTGTGGATTTTATTCGCTTCTTCGGCGTTACAAAGGGGGCAGTTCATAACTTAAATATGACAGACTCCTCCATTCTTTTCAATGTACCGCTGATGATAATCTTCGGCATGGTAAAAATCGGAGGCGGGTGCTATTTCAGTCACTGCTTCGCCAATGGAAGCTTTTGATGCTTCGGCAGTTCTTTTCTGATCTTCGTTGTGATAAAAAATAGCGGAACGATACTGATCACCCACATCTGGACCTTGTCTGTTTAGCTGAGTGGGATCGTGCATTTTCCAGAAGGCGTTCAGAAGTTCGTCGTAATTCACAACAGATGAATCATACATTATTTCAACGGCTTCCGCGTGGCCCGTTCCATTCGTACAAACCTCTTCGTAGGTTGGGTTCTTTACTCGACCTCCTGTGTAGCCTGAAGTGACGGACTTCACCCCTTTTATTTTATGAAAAGCCGCCTCGACGCCCCAAAAACATCCCGCTGCAAATGTTGCTGTGTCGAGTTTTTTATTCATAAATTTCAAGATGAAGGGCAAATTGAGGGGCAACACTTCGTGCGAAGGGCGGGTTGAGATCATCTATTTGCTCATCTATTTGCTCATCTATTTGCCCTTCGATTGCCCATCCAGTGAATCCTTTACGGAGTGAGTGTTATTTTAATCGTGTCTTTTCCAGCAGGCTCTCCTGCTTTTTCAGCGGTGACGATAAAAGTGTTCTCACCTGCATTAAGCTTAATGGATGATCGGAATTTCTCGCTTCCTGGAATGTAGTCTTTGATTTCTTTGTCGTTCACATACATGCGGGTTACCCATTTTCCTACACTTCCACCCACCACCAATGTGTCGAGTGATGTGGTGTAACTGCCGCTATCGGAAGGAATAGTAATTACGGGGGCTGCGGACGCTCCGCTTTCCACGTCGATCACAATGCTCGCCTCTCCAATTAAATTATCATCACCGTCGTAGGCTTTAACTGTGAAATTGTTTTTTTCTCCGATTGCTAGGTTGCCCATACTTACGTAAGCACGATACTTAAAGGTGGTATCTCCCAACTCAAAAAGTGAAAGCTTGTAATCGTTTACTTTTACTGCTGCTGTGTTTGCAGGAACCGTTCCTGCAATTTCAAACTCAGTTTCGGAAGTGATCAAGCTTTCTCCGTCGTTTGGAGCTGTGATTTTAACTCCTCCGCTTGAACTGGCTTTAGGAAGAGCTTCAGCGGGTGTTTCTTCTTCTGTGCCTGATGTAGAGTCTTCTTCATCGCCTCCCTCCTCGTCCGCGGTATCAATCACTTCTTGATCCAACGTTAAAATAATAATCGTTGCATCACTTCGATTACCCGCTTTGTCTTCTGCATAAACGGTGTATTCGTTGTCTCCTTCGTTTAAATTGCCGTATTCGGTTTTGGCATAATAGGTGAACTCTTTACTGCCAGGAACGTACTTGGTTAAACGATAGTCGTTCACAATGACAGCTGCGGTGTCTTTACCTACTGCTCCTTCAATTAATTGTTCTACATCTTCAACTACAAAGCTTTCCGCTCCTTCTTCTAAAATAGGACTGGTTATCGCAGGAGCTTTTGGCGCTGTTTTGTCGTAAATTATAACCAACGAATCCAAAGTGATTCGTTCACCATCTAAATCTTCGGCTTCAATCTTTAATTTGTTTTCCCCTTCAAATCCAAGCTTCACAGAACTCACTTTCCACTTTCCTACCCCTGTAATGGTAGCCTTGGTGTCGTCGACAAATACGGCGTTGATCTTTTCTTCATCGTAGTTTCCCTGAACCGTAATGGTCGAATCACTGGTTTCTGTATTTTTAGAAGGCTTGGTTACATAAACCACTCGCCCCACATTGGCGAGATCAATCTCTTCGTCTTCATCATCGTCGGATACAGCTTCTTCGTCTTCCTCCGTGTCGTCCTCCTCCAAATCTTCGTCATCCAAATCGGATTCTTCAAAAGCGTTGACCGCTCCATCTTTTTTAATGTTCCATCGGTACCAATTGGTGTGCTTGAAGGTGTCGCTCAAAGCAAAAATAACTTCAGCGTCTTCCCCTCGTTTAATCGCTCCTACTTTTTCTTCATCAGCAATAAACTGCTGACCGACTCCTAAATTAAAGGTTTTAATCACTTCATCGTCATATTTCACTCCAATCTGAACATTTCCCTCCATAACATAAACAGTTCCTGGAGCGCTTAAAGAAAGTACCGCTCCGCGAGTGTCGATAGTGATTAGATCGGTGGTTAAGCTAAAAGTGGAATTGGGGTTTGTAACCCGTTCAACCTTTGTCCAGATGTCTCCTTTATCTAATTGAGCCTCTATATTATGAGTATCCCCTTTTTTCTTTAAAGAAGTGAATGTCATTTCTGTATCGGTATTCATCCTTGAAATACTCTGATCAAAAAAGGTTAATGTCGCCCTTCCATCACTCCCTGTTTTTACATGCTCATCCCGATATAAATAGATTTTATCAGGTGCGTTCTGCCATTCTCCTTTTCCAACGGTCATTGCTTTGGCGCTTCCACTTTCAATGTTTAAAAACACTTTTTGGCTCGTGGTGCTTTTATTCTCACTAATGAACATGTCGTTCAGCGACTGCCATCCGTAGAAAATCGCAAAAAACAGAGCCGCGATCACTAAAAAAGGCATTAAGTAATTGTGAATTCTCTTACTCGGGGGTCTTCTGTAATACATTAGATATGAGTTTATAAGCAAAAAGCGCTACCAAAGCTTACAAAAACACGTTTTGTTTGTCAATTGAGGATAAGCTCTCTATAATCACTTCGTTAAATAAGTAAGGATTAAGAATTCAGGATTAGGGATTAAGCTTAGGGGATAAATTTAACTATTACTACAACTAAATAAAGAAAATTAAATCATGTTAAAGAAAATCATCAATGCCGTATTTGGAGAGTTTAATGATAAGGAATTAAAAAGAATTCAGCCACTTGTTCCT
>CBDUQS010000024.1:0-18714 GCA_965369815.1 uncultured bacterium
ATAATTTTTTTACTCCTATTCTCATTTTTGGCAGTACTTTTTAAGTATTTGTTTCCATTTATTCTTTTTCAGGTCTTTTTGAAGTATGCAAAGTGAAACACAATATTTGGAAAAATCTTCCTCTCTTATGCTAAATGTATTCCTTAGTAGATTAATTATTTTTTTAGGATATTTTTTTGATTTTATTTCAAGAATAAAATGATTTGGAATAATTTTGCGCCCCTTTCCTTCGTTGAGCTTAGCGGTTACGGAAAAATCTATACTCGCCCTCATTTTATTCTTTTTTTCAATAAAGTTGATTCGGTTGTAAGAAATTTCAGTTTTATTGATAAGGTCTTTAGGGGTCAGTTTGTATTTTTTTAAATGGTCTCTTACCGTGTCGCAGTTTATAGATTCGGAATCATCCATTGATTTATTGATTTCGATTCTTTCCTTAATTGTTTGCTCTCCTTTGCTTTTTCTTTTGCATTCTAAAAATCTGTTTTTTGTACCGTTTTCATAATTTCGAATTCGAATTTTAATTCGGTTGTACTTACCTTGCCTGTGGAGATTGAAAAATTTGTAATCTTTGGTGTCGAAATAGATGTTTCGGTACTTGAAAATGTATCCTTCTTCGTACTCATTGCAGAAAAAATCTGCCTTTAAACAGTTTAAAACATTTTCCAAAGACTCGAGTCGGATTAGGAATTTATAATCCTTTCTCGATAGGAAGTATTGATCTTTTTTGGCCTTTAGCCCTGTAAAACTAAGACCATCAATATTGTTAATAATCTTTTGCATTATAGGTAACCACTATTGTAATTGAATCCTTTAGATAATTAATGTTTTTAACTTTAACTTTAACTGGCGTAATTCCGAATTGTTCAGTTACTTTTTTAGTTAACTTTTCTTTGTTGCTTAACTTCTCTGCTATCAGATCATCAAAGACAATCTCCGTTTTATTTATGTCATATTTAAAGAAGAGTTCGAGTGAAAGGAGTAGTACAATGGTTGTGATTATAAAATCGATTACAATGATCGTTAAAATGCTTTCAATTGAGGCGTTGAGTAGGCCAATGGTAATTGAGTAAAAAACGAATCCAATATCAATTGGATTTTCGGGGGTCGAGCGGAGCCTTACCAAGCTTAAAATACCAAGAAGGCCAATTCCGAGGCCCAGGTTATTTTCAAAAGACACAAAATAGACAATGCAGAATACGAGTAGGCTGTATATGATAATGGCAATAGAAATATTGCGCTTATGGTATCTGAGATAGTAAAAAGCAGCTGTCACAAAAGAGAATGACAGAGTGATCCCTATTAGGTATAAAAGTTTTGCAGTTATCATATTTTTATTTTTCTGCGTAAATTATACCTTGATACTTGGGATAGTCAAAAATTTTTCAATAAGTAGTCATGACATTGTTTAATAGCTTTCCCGCGATGAGAGATTTCATTTTTTTCGTGCTTATCTAATGATGAGAACACTTTATCTTTTCCTTCTGGTAAAAAAACAGATGAAAGAGGAATTCCTGGCTCTAGATCTACTTCTGGTTCTGATAGAATAAGCCCCTTACATTCGCCACGGAATGTTAGTGTTTTTTGTTCGGGTTGATAAAAAGCGACAACACTTACAAATTCGGCTTGGCGATTTTTTTCAAAGGCCAGTCGATGTAAAAAAAAGTTTAGCCATTCTTCATCACTCGCGTCGGCACCTGCTCCCCAGCGTCTGGTTTTTACTCCCAATTCACCTGCTAGTGCTTCCACTAAAATTCCTGAATCGTCGGCGATCGTCGGGAGGTTTGCCTTTCGTCCAAAAAACTCTGCTTTTAATATTGCATTGGATTCATAAGTTTCCCCATCTTCTTCCACATCTCCTTCAATCTTTTCATCATTCAGGCTTACGAATTTAAATGGAAGCTCTTCTAACACTTCCATGAGCTCTTTGTATTTACCAAAGTTTCCGGTGGCGATTAATATTTTATTCATGCTTTTAATATATCAGATAATTTAAATTGATGTTGATCATTTTGAGTCGTTGTGACAACATGTTTTTTGTTCACTTTAAGTCAATTTTTTGTGCCTAAAGTGTGATCATTCCGCAAAAGGATTTTAGGTTTTGCCAGCCATCTGATTATCAATTTTTGGTCGTTAGTTGGCTGGTTCAACCCCCATGCTGCTGAAATAGGCAGTCGAGGAACGTGCGATGCGTACTCTTTTTTTCTTAACCGTCTTGGTGGTCCTTTCTCTTGGCTCTGACGGAGCTCATGCCGAGGACTACGATTGTAGCAAGTTTCAGTCAACTTCTGACAATGCGTCAGCCTACCTTGCTCGTCTGGAACGAGATCAAGCCGCTTGCGATGCAAGTATCGATCTGGAGTGGTACTTCAAAATGAACCGAAACCTCGATGAGGAGTTGGAGCTCATGGAGTGCCATTGGGATTCAACGCTGAGTTTCTCTCGTATTGAGTCGGTTTTTGAATTCATGTGTCTTGATCTTAAGGCGCTGGATTCGTTGTACGAACTCCGAAAGGATGGGCAGGTGCTGATCTTGTCATCGACGAAAGTCACCCAGCTGCTTCGCTACAAGATGCTCCAAAAAGACGTGCGCGTTCGCGGGAAAAACTAACCCTTTTGCGAAGACCCAATTTTCTAGATTCCTGTTTGCGCAGGAATGACAGAAAGGCGGGTTTTTGCTATGCAGCTAATTGTATCAATTCTTCTGGTCGTAATGGAATGATTTCTGTTTTTCCAAGCTTTGTCACAACAATAAAATCAATTGTTTCCCCCTTTCTTTTCTTATCTTTTTTTATCAAATTGGCTAATTCATTTAATGTCAGTTCCGCTGGGAGCTCTGTTGGTAATCCAAATTCTTCCAATGTGTTTTTGATTTTATTTCCGACTTCTGCATCTTGTTTGCCTAGATTTTGAGCCACTTGATTTGCTAGAACCATTCCAATTGAAATCGCTTTATCGTGGTGAAGTTTAAAGTTCATGGCGAGTTCAATGGCGTGGCCGAAGGTGTGTCCAAAATTCAATATTTTTCGCATTCCTCCCTCTCTTAAATCTTGCATTACCACGTTGGTTTTGGCTTGGGCTGATTTTTCGATAATGGTCACAATGTCTATTGGTTCTTTTTCAAAATTTTCAAACAATGAGATATCAATAATGCTAGCGTATTTAATCACCTCTCCCATTCCATGTAGCTTGTGTGGATCTGGAAAACTTTTTAAAAAATCGGGATCTATTAAAACAAAGTCGGCCAAATAAATAGTTCCGATTAGGTTTTTTCCGTGGAAATCGATTCCTGTTTTTCCGCCAATGGCTGCATCCACCATTCCTAATAGTGTTGTTGGCATTACTACGTAGTTCATGCCACGCATATAAATCGAGGCCACAAAACCTGCTAAATCTGTCACCATTCCGCCACCGAGCCCAAGAATAACATCGTGACGCGTGACGCCGTTTTTAACGAGCTGTTCGGACAGATCAATAACCGTTTTAAAGTCTTTAGACTCTTCGCCTTCTGGTACCACTAAATAAAGAGCATTCGTAAAATTGGCTTTTATTTCCTCTCCGTAAATCCGATCGATTGTGCTGTCGGTTATGATGATCACACGACTGCCAGAATATTCTTTTTGAATCAGGTCATTTGTTCTCTGAAGTAACCCTTTTTCGATGAGGATTTTCTGGGTTCCGTTTGTTGTTTTGAGGTCGATTTGTTTCATGGGGTTTGAATCGCTTCGTTGGCACGCGCCATGGCGCGTCCGTACGCTGCTTTTTAGTTTATTAGATCCATATGCTTTAGTCGCTTCATCATTTCTTCAAAAGTATCAAAGGTCAAAGATTGCTTTCCATCACTCAATGCTTCATCGGGTTTATTGTGAACTTCGACAATTATACCATTTGCACCTGTTGCGAGTGCGCCAAGGCTTAGTGGGGCGACTAAATCATATCGACCTGCTGCATGGCTTGGATCGGCAATAATTGGCAGATGAGAGGTTTCTCTAATCAATGCGAGTGAATTGAGATCGAGTAGGTTTCTTGTGGATTGTTCAAAAGTTCGAATTCCGCGTTCACATAAAACGACATTTTTATTACCCTCATTTAAAATATATTCTGCGGCCAATAAAAATTCCTGAACCGTTGCTGACATTCCTCGTTTTAAAAGGATTGGGCGTCCTGTTTTGGCGGCTTTTTTTAGGAGATCATAATTCTGCATATTTCGTGCGCCGATTTGAATCATATCCACTTCGTATTTTTCGAAAAGGGGAATATGTTCGGCAGAAATAAGTTCGGTTACTACAGGTAATCCCGTTTCTTTCCTTGCTTGAGCGAGGAGCCTTAGCCCTTCTTCCTGCATTCCTTGAAAAGAATAAGGGGAGGTTCTTGGTTTGAATGCCCCACCACGTAGCATTTCTGCCCCCATTTCTTTTACTCCTTTCGCAATCGTCATGATTTGTTCTTCGGATTCCACTCCACATGGGCCAGCAATAATCACAGGTTTATCGGTTCCAAATTTGACCGCCCCTACTTCTACAATACTGTCTTCGGGTTTATATTCGCGACTTACTTTTTTGTAAGGCTTTGAAACCAAAAGAATTTCTTTTACACCAGGCAATCGAACGACTTGTCCTTCATCAAGCTTTTGCTTGTCTCCAATAACACCAATAGCCGTTCGCTGGGTTCCGAACATTGCTTCGCCTTTTAGGTCGTGATCTTCAATTACATGCAGTACGTGATCGGTCATTTCACGCGTTGCGTCTTTGCTCATTACAATAATCATCTGATGGGGGTTTATTTATAGATTAATGGGTGTAAAAAAACCGCCTGGTAGCGGTCATTCTTTTTTATTGCATGAAAGAACGGCCGCTTAGCGGGTTTCAAAGTAAAAACCAAAGAAAAAAGACTGTTTATTCATAACATTTTTAGTTTAGCAATTTTTAATGGAGTGTCAAAGTAATCCATTAATTGACATAATATTAAAAATATGTATAATATAATCTATGAAATTGTCTAGCTTTCCACAATCATCGGATTTAGATTCAATGCCGACAGTTGATACGCCGGTTGATCGTCGTCGTTTTATGCAGCTACTTGGGGCAGGTATTGTTGGCGCTTCTCTCGGTATTTCCGATAGTGTTCTGGCAAATTCAAAGGAACAAAATGAAGCTGTTGAAGTCCCTGAAAGGCATTGGCGCTTAGAAAGCCCTCATGGGCCTATTCATGTTTGGCATCCTGCTTATTCTGGAAAGCTTGATGAAACGGTTGTTTATGCTCATGGAGATAACAACAATGCTGATAAGGTGTGGAGTGATAAATACAAAATGCGTGATCAATTTGAAAAAAGTGGCCGAAAGGCTTTGTATATTATCCCTAGCGTCCCACCAGGCCCTGGCCCTCGACCGAAAGGTGAAATATCTAATTGGGATCAAAATTTAGAAGGTCTTACTGACTTTGTCCAAACTGAAACAGGATTATCCGTTCCTTCGCATATCACCGCTATGGGGCACAGTGCTGGCTATCGATCCATTCAATCATGGCTTGAGGATGAGCGGATTGAAAATATTATTTTGATTGATTCTTTTTATGGGTATTTTTCTCGATTTCGAGATTGGCTGAAGAAAGAAGGACATTGTATGGCATTGGTTTCCGCTAATCCTGAGAAATCACAAAGCACTAAAGAATGGGGAGAACCTTTTGCTGAAAAACTTTCTAAACGACATGAAGTTCAATTTTTTGACCACATGCCTAAAAAGCTAAAAGGGAAAATGCCAAAATTGGTTTACATCAATACCCTTTTTCATCACCATTTAATGCCGATGGGCAATCGTGTGATTCCTAAGGTTCTTCAGTTTTTTAAAAAATCCAAGAATATTGGTTAATCTCGAATGCTGGCTCCTATTGTTTTTAGATTGGTTAGCACTTTTTGATGAATAACACTTACCTCCTCTTCCTTTAGTGTTCGATCGTCTGCGCGGTAGGTAATGGAGTACGTCAGACTTCTTTTGTCTGATCCGATACTTTCTCCTTCATATTCATCAATCAAATTAATGCTTTTAACCAATGTTTTATCGGTTTTTTGAATCGTATTGGTGTACTCCTCCGCTAAATTCTTTTTTGGAATTAATACACTTACGTCTAATTGAATTGATGGGTATTTAGGAAGCTCTTTGTATTTTGGAGTTTGATCGATATTCATTGCGTGGATTGATTCCATGTTGATTTCAGCAATGGTGATTCGCTCTTTTATTCCAAAATTCTTTCCAATTTGTGGATGCAATTCATAAAGCGATCCAATGGTTTGACCTCTTAAAATTATGTCTGCCATACGCCCTGGATGCTGGTGACTTTCGCTGTTTTTTTCGTTTGAGGGCTTTAATTTAAATCCTAAATGTTCAATGGTTCCTTGTAATTCTCTAAAGTCTGATCCAACCGTGGTTATAATCAAATTGGATTCCTCTTCGGCTTTGTCGGCTTTTTTGTGATAAGTACGAGCGAGCTCAAAGAGTTTAAATTCTTTTTGATAACGAGTGTTATCGGCAATCATTTCTATTGTCCATGGAAGTAAGCTTTCTCTCATGATCGACAGTTCACTGCTGATGGGATTGGTCACTTCAATGCTGGTACTTTCTTGCTCCATTCCACATTTCTTTAGTAGTTCAGGGCCTAAAAATGCGAATGTGTAGATCTCGTTGAAGCCAAATGCAACTAATTTGTCCTTCATCTCTTTTTCGAAACGTCGTCGTGTGTTGATTGCGACAGGTTTGTTGCTGATTTTTGGAGCGACAAACGGAATTTCATCGTAACCATAAATTCGTGCCACTTCTTCAATTAAATCCGCTTCCATATGAATATCACCCAATCTCCAGCTAGGAATCGTTACTTCAAACCCTTCTCCCTCATTAGGGATCTCGCTTTGCGATGATTTGTTTTCTTTTAACTCAAACTCAAGGTCATTCAGAATTCTTTTAACTTCCTTATCTGGAATGCTACATCCTATCAATCGTTCCATTTGGCTTTTTCGAAGTTTGATTGATCGACTTTCTGGTTTGTAGTTCTTATATTCAACCACTTCGCTGGCTATTTTAGCGTCAGGACAAAGCTCTAAAATTAATTCTATACTTCGGGCTAATCCCTCCTTTGCTAATTCATTATCAACCCCTTTTTCGTAAATAACCGCTGCGTCACTGATCTGTCCCAGCCCTCGTACGCCTCGCCTGGTAAGCTCTGGATTGTAAACAGGGGCATGCAAAAGTACTCGGTTGGTTTTTTGGTTAATACCGCTGTGCAATCCTCCCATAATTCCACATAGGTCGAACAGTTCGTTTCCGTCGTCGAATACGGTGATGCCTTCGAATAATTCGATTTCTTTTTCATCCAATGTGATCACTTTCTCGCCTTTCTCGCTTTTACGCATCGTCCATTTCTTGCCTTTTACTTGATCCAGGTCAAAAGCATGCATTGGCATTCCGAGTTCTAACATTACATAGTTCGTAACATCTACAATATTGCTGATGGGTCGTATTCCGCAGGCAATTAAATGTTGTTTCATCCAATCGGGTGAATCTTTTACTTCAATTCCCGTTAAATAAACAGCCAAATAATTGGAGCAAGTGTCTTTATCTTTAATTTCAATCTCGATTGGCAGAGGGCTTCCGTTGTGGGGCCATTGTGGGGCCATTGTGGAACTGTCGTTTTTCCATTTTGCTAAGCCGCAGGCAACGAATTCGCGGGCGAAACCACGATGGCTGAAAAGGTCTGGGCGGTTCGTGATCGCGTGATTGTCCACGTCGATTACTACGTCATCCAGCCCCAATGCTTTGGTGAGCGGAGTACCTACGGGTTCGTTGATATGACTTAAATCTACAATTTCATGCTCACTCTTTTTAGGGAACATCTCATCAAGTCCGACTTCTTCGGCAGCACAAATCATTCCAAAACTTTCTTCGCCTCGGATCTTCGCTTTTTCCATTTTTACCACATCGGTTCCATGCCATTTCACAATGGCGCCGAGTTGAGCAAATGCCACCTTCATTCCTTCTTCTAAGTTGCTTCCTCCACATACCACTTGTATTTTTTCTTTTCCATTATCCACCAGTGTCATTTTTAGCTTATCTGCATTGGGGTGTTGCCAAATTTTTGCGATTTGTCCAAGAACCACTTTATCTAAATGAGATCCTGTGTCTTCCATGGTTTCTATTTCAGCACTACGAGCGGTGATGATTTCTTTGATTTTATCGTTGTCTTTTTCGGTCAGATCAATGAAGTTCGATAGCCAGTTTAAACTTATCTTCATGTTTACTTGAGTTAGGGGAAGATTTCTTGGTTACGATACTATAAAAAATCGAAATCCGAAACCCTACCTATCGGCAGGCAGGCTCGAAACTCGAAAAAAATCACAAATTTTAAATCTTAAAGCTAGATTATTTTTTGGCTTTTTTAGCGGCTGCATCTGCTGCTTTTTTTGCTTCGCCTGCCTTTTTTTCTGCCAATTTTTTTGCTTCCATTGCTTTCTCTTTTCCCTGTTCGGCTCTTTCTTTTAGATAACTTGCAGGATCCTTGAAAAAGTTAGACCCTTCCTTTTTTAATTTTTGGAATATATGAGACTCCTCACCATGTTCTCCTTGAGCAAATTCGATAATATCATTGGTCATGGCAAAAATCTCTTCTCCCATTACCATTGGAGCGTCTTTTAGACCTTCATATTTTGTTCGATTTTTTGGAACAGCTAGCCATTTTTTTTGCCAATCGTCTACTTTCTTTTTATCCACCCCTGTTTTTTCTCCGATTTTGTTGAATATTTTTTCAACAGGGTGATTATTTTTTGGGTTTTCTTTTTTAGGCATGATTTTAAAATTAGGTTTGATTTTTTTAAATTTTGTCTATATATTATATCAGCTTTTTACCCCAAAGACAATTTTATGTTGAGACCTATGCTTTTCCAACCATCTTCCGACTCGTCGTTTTCTGACGAATTGGCGCGTTCCTATGACGTTAATGATGTTCAGGGTGCTGGCCTTCGTCTTTTAAACGAACTTGAGCAAGGAAAAGATTTTCAAGAAGCTATTGATGGATTGGGTCGTCGTGAAAATGATCCTGAGAATTTTGTTGCTGAATCGACTTTAAATCTAATCAATCAAATTCGCATTTGCCTTTCCACTCGAATTACTCGAAAAACTTCAAATTTAAGCAGTGATGTAATGAATGTCGGAGGGGAGTTGAGTCGAGCTTTTCCTGAAATTGAACTTTCTCCTGAAGAAGTTGCTTCTATTATTCCTTTTACTCGTGATCGTTTAAAGATAACTATTAATCGTCATCGTGCTCGTTCTCATCGGTTTCCTTTCTAGATTTGGATAGACCGAAATACCGTTTCCTGCCTCCTTTAGTCCCCGGACGACCCAGGTGGGTTTCTTCATCATTCACACCACGGTGCGAAGAAATTTAGAATCCCTTGCAAAAGGTGTAGAGGAAATTACAGGCAGACAACGCATATTCCAGTCGTGACCTTATTCTAAATTTGCTTCCTTTTTTTGGCAATATTTTTGCGTTGTTCCTCTTGCCTCACAGCTCCAATTTATTTTCTACCCTTCGGTTCCACAAAGCTTAGCTTTAGCTTCTTGCAAACCTCTTTTTCAGTCTTGCCAGCAACATACTCACCGTTCTTAAATAGGCCATATTCGTTTAATAGGAAGCCCTTTTTGATGGCGTGTTGGCGCATTTTTACGTTGAAATCTTTACTTCCGGTGAAGTATAAAAGAGCAGCTCCATAACTCTCTTCGGGCACAAATCGAATGTCTATTTGTAAATCTTTTGAGTTAATGACAAAAGAAAATTTTGTTTCTCCGCTGCCTAAAATAGTGTGATTGGGAAATGATTTGAGGATTAGTTTTTCGGTGTTGGACGCGCCACGGCGCGTCCCCACCACCAATAGGTCAAGATCGCCAACGGCTTTGGCTTGGCGACGGAAGCTGCCGGCGACTTCGGCTTTTTTTACTCCTTTTATCTTTTTTAGGAGGTTAATGATCTTTTTGGCGATTGGCTCTACCTCACTTCGTTTGTGTTTTTTCTTTTTTTGACGATCCGCTTCAATGGCTTCTAAGATTTTATCAATGGTTTTCTGTCCGAATCCTGGAAGGGCCAATAGCTCTTCGTTTTTAGCAGCCTTTACAAGCTCTTTTTTTGAAGTGATGCCCGCTAACAAGAAAAGTTTTCCAATTCGTCCTGGGCCGAGCCCTGGAATCTTAAGCATGGCCCGTACTGACTTTGGTACTTCTAATCGTAAATCTTCTAAAAATCGTATTTTGCCTGTATCAATGTATTCCATCATTTTTTGTGCGAGGGCTTTCCCGATGCGGTTGATTTGAAGGAATTCAGTTTCATTGGCGTTTTGTTTTGTGATGGGTTCAGCTTCTTCTTTTAAAACACGTGCGGCTTCTCGATAGGCACGTACTCGAAAAAAACCCTCTCCTAAAATCCCCATTAAATCGGCAATTTCATTGAATGATTTGTAGAAATCGTTGTTATATTTCTTCATGATTTTATAGTCTCAATTGTGGGCTTTGGGTGCAAGTTTAAATCCTAATCATTGAAAAAGATTGTATTAAGAGATATGTTTGAGGTATGAGTTCAAAAAAATTAATAATAGAAGGTGAAAAAGTTTATTTAACCCCTTCAATCAAAAAAGATTTACCGGCTTTTGTAAAATGGATTAATGAGCCGAAGGTTATTCAGTTTACTCATGCGCGACCCTATAATTTGGAGCAGGAAGAGGCTTGGTTTGAGCGTGTGCAATCCAATGCTGATGAACCTCTTTTCTCTATTTTTACTAACAATGAAAAGCGGTTAATAGGGAATTGTGGCATTCATTTTAATATGCCTCGAAATGATCAATTTGATGGCAAAACGTTTATTGGGATCATGATTGGGGAGAAACTGGAATGGGGGAAGGGGTATGGAACCGATGCTCTTAAGACGCTTTTGCATCGTATCAAAGAGGTGTCGAATGAGTCCGAAGTTTATTTAACTGTTTATGTTGATCATAAGGCTGCTATCAGTCTTTATGAAAAATGTGGATTTGGGCCTGTGATCCAGCGTACAAAACCTAATCGTTTTGGTGTTATGAAAGAAGAGTTTGTCATGTCTTCTCTCTTGTAAGGCGCAAGTTTTTTTACTTGTGATTGGTTATATTATCGATTAACATATACCTACACCATAGGTACTGGTATGTTTGAATCACTTGAAATGATTTCTCCTCCACAGTATCATTGCACAACTAAGCTAATTATTTCGGGTCACGCCGTGGCGTGACCCTACATTCCATTCGGAACGTGTTACTCGTTACTTATTATGTTGAAAAAATTATTCCTCGTCGCTATTGCTAGTTTTTCTCTTTTTGTCACCCCTTTGGCTCTTGCTATTGAACCGCCAGTAGACACTGTTCGTATCGAGGTGTTTGAACGTCCGGACTGTAGTCATTGTCAGGCAGAGAAGGAGTTTTTAAATCAGTTGGCCAATGATCGAGGGGATTTGATTTTGGTGTATCACGATATTTTTGAAAAAGAACATAAAAAACACTTTATTGAATTAGCAGAACTCGAAGGCATTCCAAAGGTAACTCCTATTACCATCATCGATGGTGTGCTTTTGCAGGGTTTTGCCACTGCTGAAACTACTGGTAAACAAATAGAAGCTTTGATTGAGAATGCAAAAGGTAAACCTCAATATACATTTGAAGAATTTATTGCAGCTGGAGGTAGTGATGAGATTCGTTCAAATGGTAGTGCTTGTGATATTGATGGGGAAACGGTTGAATGTGGTATTCAAGCAATTAATTATACTTTTGACATCCCTTTTATTGGCCCTGTGGATATGGCGGCTTACTCTTTGCCATTTCTTTCTTTGATACTTGGTTTTGTTGATGGATTCAATCCATGTGCAATGTGGGTGTTGGTGATGTTTCTTACAATTCTTGCAGAAGCGGGCTCACGTCGTCGTATGTTTGAGATGGCTGGGTTATTCATTTTGGCTGAAGCGATTATGTACTACCTTATCCTCAACGTTTGGATGACGGCTTGGGATTTCGTTGGATTGGATCGTTTCATCACACCGATCGTCGGCTTTGTGGCGGTGGCGGCTGGTTCTTACTTCCTTTGGTTATTCTATAAAAAAGACACCACTTGTAAGGTGGGTAGCTTAGAAACTAAACGTCGGACGACTGAAAAAATTAAAGGTTATGCAACGGCTCCTATGACCATTGCATTGGCTCTTGGGGTTTTAGCATTGGCTTTTTCGGTTAATATTATCGAGTTTGCTTGTAGTATTGGTATCCCTCAAACTTTCACCAAGATTCTTGATATCAACTACTTAAGCTGGACGGGTAAACAATTCTATAACGCCCTCTACATCCTTATGTATATGGTGGATGATTTGATTATTTTTGGAATTGCATTGTACAGCTTTGATAAAATTGGTCTTACTACTCATAAATATACCCGTGCTTCACACTTTATTGGTGGTTTGATTATGTTGGCACTTGGTTTGATTATGCTGATTAATCCGACTTTGTTGGTGTTTGGATAGTATCGTAACGCGGACTGTAAAGTCCACATTACGATGAGGTGGCCCAGAGGAATTCAATCTTCTTTTTTGAGCTAGGTAATTGACAAAATTAAATTATTGTTTATACTTTTAACCTTTAAGTCCAAATTTAATGGGACAGTTAGACACATTCCTAGGCAGGCATGCGAAAGCTATAATGACTAAGAAGTTTGAACCTGAAGAATTTTTGGTTAGCTATCGTGCGGAGGTTGAAAAAATGATTGAAGAGCTTGGTGATGGTTGGAAAAATAGGATTCATTCATATAAATTGGTCCTAAAATTTTTGGAGCATATTATTCAATTAACACCTGATCTAACAACTGTTACCGAAATTCTTCTTTTGATGAAACGGGATGATGTGAAAAGGGTATTGGAAGATTGTAGTAAACAAGGTGGACGATCTAATTCTTCGCCAACCATTCGGGATTTATTTCTTTTTAGGCTTTCAGACTTTGTTGTTGATTTTTATTTAAACTCTAAACCCTTAGATAAGTTGCTATCACCTGAAGAAAGAATGGCTTTGGCTCAAGAAATTAGAATTGGTGATGGTATGCCTTATGCCGTTTCTGCATTGATACAGAAAGAGGTTGTGAAAGATAATTTTTCAAAAACTAAATTGATTAGGGTACTCAATAATTATTTTAATGAGTGTGCGAAAAAAATTGGAAGAAGTGTTGAGCATGAAAGGATTAGACATCATATGCTTAGTGAAGCTAGAGAAAAAATAGGACAGTGTTTGTCCCCTGTTATTTCGGGTTATGCTAGAGACCATCAATAGCCTAATTTCTTCATTTTGTTGTTACATCATAACGCGGACTGGAAAGTCCACATTACGATGAGGTGGCCCACAAGAAGCCTAGCTCCTTCATTTTATTGTTGGGGAATTTTTGAACTTTGTAACCTAGATTTTCCAAGTAGCTTTTGAGCTTATTGCTATCTTCTCCGTCAATCCAATCGTGATATTCCAGAAAGACTGCATCAATTTTTTTGAATAATTCTTTGGGGGCGGAATATATGATCTTGAATTCACTGCCTTCACAATCCAATTTTAATAAATCACATCGTTCAATTCGGTTCTTCTGAAAGATCCGTTCCAAGGTAATGGTTTGAACGGATTGAGTTTCGCCAGTTGGCTCAATGGCTTTTTCCAATGAATGATTCAGATCTTCTTGGCTAACCTGTAATTCCATTTGACCAATCGAATCGCTGACGGCTAGTTGTTTTGGGTTCACATTTCGGATTCGATTGTTTTTTAGGTTGGTCTTCAAAAGCTCATAGTTGCCACTGTGTGGTTCAAACGTATGAATTGGTACATCTGAATTGAGTGTCGCGACCATGAGGCTAAAAAAGCCTAAATGACCTCCAATGTCGATGATTGAATTCTTTGCCTTTTTAATCGTCTCGTCGCAGAAGCGATATTGATGGTCTAGGAAGAGTTCATTGGCCACGGCGAAGTCTCCGTCATTTCTGAGTGATAATGTTAATGTCCTTCCGGATGCTTTAATTTCCTTTTGAATCATCGTATAATGAAATTGGCTTACATTTTAACAAAAATATTATGAAAAAGTTACATATATTAGCTTTTGGGTTAACTGCTGGTCTACTTTGGGGGCTTGCCGTTTTCGGTTTAGCAATCGCTTCTCTTTATTGGGATATAGCAACTCCCATTGTTGAGCTTTTTGGTAGTGGGTACCTTGGCTATAAAGCTACTTGGGGAGGTGCACTGATTGGTGCCTTAGAAGGATTTTTTGATGTTGGTGTGGGTGGGCTTATTTTTGCGTGGCTGTATAATTTCTTTTCTGAGAAATTCAAGTAGAAGAGCATATTGAAGGGCTGTTGATGGGCAAATTGACTGTGGATTATTTTCGTACGAAGTGCTGCCTATCGCGAAGCCGCCTTTCAATCGCCAATCAACTTGGAGCACTCTTCATTCATCCATTCCCAGTCGCCGTGCATGGGGGCGTTGATGTGGCCTGCGCCGGGAATTATTTTAAGTGGAACTTCCAAATTTTCTGCTAACGTTTTAAATTCTTCTTTTAGAATGAAGTTGTCGTTATCAGAACCGATGATCTGTGTGTTTTGATTGCTTAAATCAAGTGTTGGTAGAGGGAAAAAGCTACTGATTTCCATGATTCCACAATCGTTTAAAGGTGGTGAAACCAAAAAGATTTTTTTTGGTTTCACTTCTGGATGCTTGGCAATATACTGCAGCCATAAACTGCATCCTAAGCTGTGGGCGGCTATTACTAATTCTGATGAGTTCACTTCTCTTAATTCACTTTCCAAAAAAGGCAGCCATTCGTCTAATTTTGGCTCACTGGGATTAGGAAATATTGGAAATAAAACATTTCGCCCCTCTTCTTTTAGGTTATTTTCCAAATATCCCTGCCAATGCTCGGGGTGTGTGCCGCCGTAGCCGTGGAGTAGTAAAAATGTGGGCATTTTTATAAATTCGAAATTCGAAGCACGAAATCCGAAAGTTTTAAATTAAGCATTAAGCACTAAGAAGCTGATATTCAAATAGGTGGCGAACAAGATCCAAAGTAAATAAGGCATCAATAAATAAGCGGCTTTATGATTGGCTTTGAAGGCGGATAAAATCATCAGTTCTGCCACGATGATCATCCCGATAATCGCGTATAAAGCACCTCCAATCGACTGCTGGGTGAAGAGTAAGTAGGGCCACAGGTAAATCAGTAGTCCATTCACAAAATAGAGGCCAGTGAAGATTTTTCGCATGCGGTCGTTTTCGTAAAAATTCCACACGTGATAGCCCGCCAATCCAATCAAAACAAATAATGTTGTCCATACAAATGGAACTATCCATTCAGGTGGTGTGATGTTTGGCTTGATTAGTGTGTCGTAAAAGGCGCTTCCTTTTTCGTCCATAATATTCCCGCGGAAACCCACAAAGAAAATAAAGGCAAAAGCAATTAATCCAGAAAATAATTTTTCTTTTTTTGAAGTTTGTTCGCGATTGAGTAAATTTTTAAGCCAAGTAAGCATATCAATTAATAATTATGAATTATGAGTTAATCGATTTTGAGGGAATTTAATTCTTCAATAGAATCGATGTCGTTGGCTTTTACTTTGCCTTGAGAAACAGAATAAAGAACATCGTCCATGTAGAGCATTCGCTGAATATTGGTGCCGTAACGATAAGGCCAATAATCACCCATTTTCAATAAATCTGCGTCGTCGTAATGAGTTACGCGACCTCTTTGATTAAAGCCGTCGGTTGTATTTAAGCTATAAACAACAGCTCCTGAGAAAGTGGTTTCGTAGCGGTCATAAGTAGAAACTAAACAACTTCCAAGCCCTTCACAGTCCTGGGTGCAGATTGCTTCTCCGTCAGGGCCTTCGGTACAAGAAGGAATACATCGTTTCTGGCATCCATTTGGGCAAGTAGTGTATCGGTATTTGCTGCACTCCAAGCTTTCAGTATCTATTTTTTCTTGAATTCGAATTGGAAAGGCTAGTAGCTCTTTGTCTTTATCGAACAGTAATGCTTTGTGATTGTTGAGTAGCTCTGAATTCGTTCCACGGTCTCCAATGAATTCGGCGAATTTTTGCTTTGGATTGGCTACGTCGGTTACGTCAAACAATGCCATTTTAAATCCTTGCATCAATACACGATCTTTATCGGTTTCAATGGTGTCTTTTCCGAATCCAATAATATGATTTTTATCGAATGGATGTAGATAATTGCTGAACCCAGGAATCTTTAGCTTCCCTAGAATCTTTGGATTTTCAGGATCTTCTAAATCAATTACAAACAATGGATCGACTTGGCGGAACGTTACCATATATAGGCGGTCTCCTAGGAATCGTGTGGAGTAAATTTTCTCCCCTGGTGCAATGTCTTCAATCTTTCCGACGGTTTCCATATCCCGGTTTAATACATATACATTGTTACTAGAGAGGTCACCGTTCCATTGGTTGATTGTTGTGGCGATGCGGAAATGCTCAATGTGGGCGTCCATTGAAAACTGGTTCAAGATTCGTCCTGGCACACTTCCACGGGCTTTATAAGTAATGTCTCCGTCTTCTAAGGCGAATCGATAAACCAATGTTTTTGTGTGATCTCGGCTCCAATCCCAATCGGTGTAATGGTCGTAGCTCACTTGGCTGGTGGCGACGTATAAATGAGTTCGTGAGGAGTAAACATTCTCACTGGAACCAATAAATACTTCACGATCCACTTCACCATCGGCATCATCCAACGGAATTCCTGCGGTAATTAGGTAGTTTGGTCGAGCATGACCGGGGAAGTAATGAATGTCGGTACATCCCACCATTTTTTCAGCTTCATTATCTCCATCTTGGAATTGTGGCAATAAATCTTCACCCGTTCTCACATCATCCATGAGCCATACGTTGGGTCGGTCGTTGAGCACTAAATAGAGTTTGTCGTTGATTCGACGTGAGGTGTTGTAGTTTCCGTCGAACGTTAATTTTCGCTCTTCTTTTGGGTTGCTTCGGTCGCTTACATCCAAAATAAATACTTTGGTTCGTGATCCATTTCGGTAGTAATGTCGTGGGGCGATCATTGCTTTAACCATTGGCTCGCTGTAGCGCGTCCAGCTTTGCCCGATGACAACTAGTTGATCTCCATTAATAAACATATCTCGTGGGTTGAATCCTTCGTCATCGAAATCGATGCTTGCCACTTCTTTCATATTGCTTGCTGGAAAAGCTTCAATAATTCGAACCGTATCCCCTTTAATAAGGTAAATGTATTTTCCATCATTCTTTATAATGTCTGCTTCATCTACGCCACGTACTTGCGTGTTGGTTTCTGAAAAGTCAGATGCTTCTACGGGTGCTGCATCATCGGCCATCATAGCTCCTGCGGTGGATTTCGACATGGTTCTTGGCATCGCCATTACCGCTTCTTCCATTACCATATCGTCGAACATAATTTCTGGCGTACCATATCGGTATTGAAAGCTTTGGTCGGCTTTGAATTTTTCTTGTAAGGCGGCGCAAGATTTAATAGCGGGGAATTCTTGAGTTATTGATTCATAATCCTGAGACACCTTATCAGTCACTTTTTCTTCCAGTCTCCAAATCACTTCCGCCATTTCTCCTCGTGAAAGGTCTTTATCAAAAAATTGAACGGTGGTTGGAATGGCTTTTTTCTTTTCAAGGCCTTTCACAAATCCGGCGAACCATTCTCCATTCGTTCCAGTTGTATCTTCACTGACGTCGAGAGATTTAGTAATTATCTTACTGGCTTCCGCAAAATTAATATTATCCCCTGGTTTGAAAGTTCCATCAGGATTTCCCTTCACCCATCCTAGCTTTTTGGCGGTACATATATATTTAGCAAACCATTGGTTCTTCACATCTGGGAAACAATTACTTCCAGTTGGATTATCCACCTGACTGGAAACAATGATTTTCATGAATTCTGCACGGTTGATGCGATTTTCGGGTTTGTATTCTCCACTCTCATATCCTTCAACAACCTTATTATTTTCCAAATATTCAATCGCCTCCTGATTCAAATGCATTTCGTGTACATCGTTGAACGTTTGGGCATTTGTGGTATTAAAAAAAGCAAGTAGTAGGCCGACTGCCATACTTGTGGTCATCAGTTTTTTCATGGGTTTGATGGTTAAAGACAGAAATGATTATAGCATTAATCGACTTGATTCCTACCCCCACCGTCACTGCGTGTCGGCTCCCCCTTAATTAAGGGGGAGTACCCCGCTTTTAGCGGGGGGGGAGGGGGTAGGATATTCAGAATAACAAAAAACCCGCTAGGTCCTTCGCTAATGCTCAGGATGACAGGCGGGTTTTGATTGTAATTAGCAATTAGCTAAGGTGTTTGAAAACAAGTTTAGTCATTTCAAACATGTTTACCTTACCTTTACCACCGAATACTGCTTTAAGATCAGCATCAGCGTGGATCATGCGTTTTTCTTTAGGATCCTGAAGTTTGTTCTTTTTGATGTATACCCAAAGTTTTTTGATAACTTCAGTACGAGGCATTGGTCCTTTACCGACCACTTTAGCCAATTCATCAGACACATTCATGGGTTTCATGAAAGCTGGATTAGGTTTTCGAGCCATAATATTATTATTAAGAAATAAACCGTAACTATTCTACTCTGGGTTGGGAGGGAAGTA
>CBDUQS010000025.1:0-18368 GCA_965369815.1 uncultured bacterium
GAATTGAGGCGATGACTGATCACACAGGGTATTGTCAGAAAAATAAGCTCCCATTCATCTTCGATCCAGGTCAGGCATTCAACGCTCTTAGCGCCGATCAATTAATCAAATCTGTTAAATCATCCACAGTTCTCACACTGAACGATTACGAATGGGAATGGTGGCAGAAAAAAACAGGTCTCAATCAAGCGCAAACCCTTGAATTAACCGAATCAATCATTGTTACAAAAGGGGAGAAGGGCTGTCAGGTTATCACTCGTGATGAGGAATTCGAGCTTCCCGCCGTTCCTAATTTGAAAGTCGTCGATCCAACAGGCGCCGGCGATGCTTTCCGCGCAGGATTGTTATACGGTTTATCTAGAAAATGGAACCTCAAAAAATCCACCCAACTCGCCACCATCGTAGCGTCGTTCTGTGTGGAAAAGCAGGGGACTCAGAATCACAAATTCAGCATGAAAGAAGTCGAAGGGAGATATGAGGAGTTGTGGGGGGAGAAGTTGGAAGAATAGTACTGGCTGATTTATTCTGAAATCTCCACTGATCTTATTACCTTTTCAATGTCTTCCAGAGGTGTTTTGTCATGAAAGTAAAATGTAATGCTCGCTAATTTAGGATGAAAATCATTTGGAAAGTTTAATATTGCAGCCTGCTTCGTCCCCTTAATAAAGGGCTCAAAAGAAGCTTCATAAATTAGCCCGATTAGTTCATCATCACGTTCCACTGCTTTTAAGGGGGAAATCTCAGTTTTACGGTCAAATGGTTGGTCAAGATAGTATTTATCTTGCTCCTGAATAAGCTGATAGCTATCGGTAAACCATCCTTCCCGACCTGCCATAAAATCATTAGATACGCCGCCAGCAATTGTATATCTCCACCCTTCCGTCGTTAATAAAGACCATCCATAACTAGTGCCTGTTGGATCAAAATCCCTATCAGGCCATTCATCCATAAAGAATGTCGCTTCTCCGGCAGGTAAAGGGTATTCAAAAGAAATGCTTAATTTTTCACTTTCTAATTTTGCCCAATCAAAGCTTATTGGTTGTGAATTTTTAGTATCATCTTTTTCGATATCAGTTGTTTTAATAGTTTCATTTGTATTTGAACACCCACTTAAAGTAATAAGCGTTATCGCTAACATAGCTATTAGCATTTTAGTATTTTTAATCCTATTCATAATAACTAATTGTTAAGAGCATAAATCACCTCAACCTCGCATAATGCTGACAAAGCTTTAGAATCTCTTTCAATCGCTCCATCCCATCCTCCAAAAGCGACGACGATTCAACAAATAAACTACCTCCATGAGCCTCTCGGGTCTGCATTCGCTTAATGTGTTCATTATACCCGCGAGTGATGGCCGATCGGACGCTACTGAGGCGTCGGGAAACTTTGGAGTATTCAGGGATTCGTTTGGGGAATTCTTTTTTAAGAATATAAAAGGGTTCTTCCATTCTCATATAAATTTTTTCAACTCCCTCCAAAGCCGAATGAGAGAGGGAAAGAGAGGAGATTCTCATGGAGCGGGGGAGTTCACCCAGGTTTTTAGAAGTATCCGCTAATTGTTCAGTCAGGTTTGAAATACGCACTAAAAGAGTCATTTTTTTTGCTTCATTCTCGGAAAGCTGTCGATGTGAAAGTTCGAGTAGAGCGTTTTCAATTTTTTCATCCAATAAGTCCGCCAAAACCTCATATTTTTGAACCGCATTTAAATTGGCTTTTTCTGGATTGGTAACTGATTGAATAGCAATTTTATAAGAATCGAATACGGTGTGGAGTAAGTAAGAAAGCTCTTTTTCGATCAGAGAGAAAGACCGTCGGTTGGATTTAGGAAGTTCACCATTTAAATACTGAGTACCTATCAAAACCTCTTTTTCATCCCCTTTAACCAACCACGTCACCAAGCGCTGTACGGGGGTGAGAATAGCTAAGAAAAGGATCGCAAGCCCAACATTAAAAATAGTATGAGCATTGGCCATTTGCTGAGCGGTCGATCCTCCGATAGATTCAATAAAATGAATGAAAGGTGAAACCAATGGAAGTATTAATAAGACACCTGTGATATTAAAAAAGGCATGCCCCACCGCGGCCCGTTTAGCATGTAAGCTTAGTTGAGTGGAGGCTATGAGGGCGGTGACAGTGGTTCCGATGTTGCTACCAAGAAGAATCGGAATCCCTTGTTCGAGGGAAAGAACCCCCGTTCCTGCAAGTACGACGACAAGCCCAGTGGTAACACTGCTCGAATGGGCGATGGCACTGAATAAAAATCCAATAAAAATCGCGAAAAATGGGTTTGAAAGATTTGAAAAAATCTCGATGATCTGAGGATTGTCTCTAATAGGAGTGACTGCTTCCGTTACTAAGCTGAGTCCGTAAAATACGAGGCCAAAATAAAAAATTCCTCGCCCAATATAGCGATACGAATGCCCCAAAAGGCTGAGTAAAAAACCAAAGATTATAAAGTAGGGAGCGTAAGCAGTCATATTAAAAGCAACCAGTTGAGCGGTTATTGTTGTGCCCACATTCGCTCCAAAAATAACCCCCAAGCTTTGTGTAAAAGAGATGACTCCCGCGCTTACCAAGCTAACCGTAATCACCGTGGCGGCCGTGCTTGATTGAATGACTCCCGTTACTCCCATCCCTACAATTGATCCAAGAATTCGGTTTTGTGTGGCTTTGCGGATGATTTTTCGAAATCGCTCACCGGCAAACGAAAGTACCTCACGGCTGAAATTTTCAATGCCATGAATGAAGATCACGAGGCCAACTAGAACGGTGAGAAGAATGGTCCAATCCATTTTTATTTTCGTTAAACAATCCTATTATACATTTGATTCATTCAGCTGTCATTGCAGACTGTAGCTGATGGGAAAGCTCTTACCTGAAAGAATTTTTAGACGTTGAGGCTTCTGCCAAATTGACCATCACTTCACTTAAATTTTCTTCCGCTTTTTTCATGGCTTTTTGCCTTACGTCGATAGCTCTGGCAATAGACCATAAATTGCTGATATTGCTTTCGATCGGCATGGTGCTAAGAACCATGCTTTTTGAAACCTCATGAGCGGCTCGATGATCATCGGCCAAAATAAGGCCTCGAACCACACCATTCTCTCTGAGCTGATACCAAAAATCAATTCCATTTTCATCAGGGGTGCCAATGGTTTGGCTCGCATGAGTAACTTTAGTGGGTTCATGGTCCAGAATTTGCCAAATGTGTTTTAAATAATCGGGCAATATATCTTCCCGGGAAAAAGATTGTCCAGTCAGGGTGGTTTTTAAATCCTGTAACATTTTAACTTCATCTTCTGAGCTATCTTCCGGAATTATGATTTCAAAGGCATCAACAGTGAGCCTTTCTGTTCCCTTGGTTCGATCAACCGATAAAAGCCCTGCGATATTGACTCCATATTTTTCAATCATCAAATCCATTAAGCCCAATTGGAACTCTTCTAAATCGTAAATATTCAAAGCATTTAGCTTTTCATTAAACAATTTAATTTCTACAAAAACCTGCTCCATTCGTTGGGCGATTTCTCCTATTGGTACCATGATCTCTTTTCGAGGATCACTCTCCGTACCTTCGGCTGTTACAGGCGCTTCGGCTCCAAGTTCGACTTCTTCTCCACGATCATTCACTACTTTAACCTCATCATCATCACCCACAATGAGCCTAACATAATCTTCTTCTCTGGCGCCTGCGTGCTCCTCAAAGTGGTCGGCACGATTTGTTTCGGTTAGGTTTTTTAACATAGGAGGGTTCGATTAAAAAATGATTTATATTTTAAACTTATATTAATTTTTTGTCAAATTTATATTTGTGAGAAAAAAATGATTAATGAGCACTTAAAAACTGAGAAAATCCATCGGATTGAAAAAATGTTTCATTTTCAAAATAGTTGTGCCTTTTTACTTTTTTCTCCTGAGGCAGAAATGACGGTGTCATAAACGGTTCGGCACACGGTTTCGTATTCAAGGGAAGGTGGCTTAGGGGAATTCTCAATAACCGTTTCACGACTAAAAACCTTCGTATTTTTAGGTTTTTCTACATCCACAAAAATAAAATACGAAAAGCCAACAATCAAAAAAGTGAAAGCTGAAAGTTTTAGAATTTTATTAATCCGAGGGGGGCAAAATTTTGCAAGGTTAAGATTTACTTTAAGAGTCTTGTCATAAAAGTAAATTATCGTTTCCCCTTCACTTTCAAAATCATCCCCAATATTACCGAGGCGAGCGCAAGAACCACAATCGCCCAGAATTTTCCGCGTGTTCCCACGAATAAAGCGGTGACACCAAAAGTAGCGGATAGAGCGTAAATTAAAATCAATACTTGTCGTTCCGAAAAGCCAACCTCAAGGAGGCGATGATGTAGATGGACCGCTTTGCGGAATTTATCCCACTCACCCCCTTTCCAAGGGGCACGTTTGTTATAAATTCGATGAACAATTACATACAAAGCGTCCAAAATCGCGAAACCGAGAATTAGGAAGGCAGTGGCAATCTTCCCCCCTGAAAAAATAGCCATCACGGCGATGAGTAGGCCGAAAAACATGGCACCTGAATCACCCAAGAGAATCTTGGCGGGGTAAAAATCAAATAACCAAAAGGCAAAGGCGATTCCTGCGACAATAATGGCCATCATTGCAATTTCAGGCTGACTCACCAAATCCGAAATACTCAGAAAGAAAAGAACAAGGCTACTCAAAACGGTCAGTCCACTCACCAGGCCAGGAATACCATCCAGCCAGTTCATCGTGTTTACCACCAGTACTACCCAAATAATTGTAAAAAGAGAGGAGAAAAGCACTAAGGTATAAGCCACCTTGCCCCACTCAAGGGTGATCTTAATCTCATCGAGAGGAACAAATCCACCAAAAGGATTGGTAATCGTTTCAATCCAAATGCCAGAACCCGCTAAAATCGCGGCGACTAAAATTTGAACCAGTAGGCGAATCCAAGGAGAGATATCCAATCGATCATCCAAAAAACTGACCAGCACCAAAATACCACTTCCTAGTAAAAGCCCGAGGAGTTTAATAGTGGGCTCAAAGAAAATCAGAGCGAGTGTCAAAAAAACCAAATAAAGCAAAATACCACCAGGGTAAGGAATGGGCTTTCTCTTGAGTCCATACTTGTCGGGCCGATCCAAAAGTCCGAGTTTCGGAAAAAGACGCAGGGCGATCAGACACGAAATAAAAGTGAGCGCAAAAGCCGACAGTCCGGGAATGGCATATTGCATACCGCTTAAAAGTTAATTTCTGAACTTGATGAAGGGGTAGAAGGGGCTGAATAGGGCGAAGACGTAGATGGGGTATCGAAGAGCTTCGTCATCAGATAAATCGAAAAAATAATTATCCCAATTGAGAGGGCAGCGAAGATAGCAACCACCTTTTTAAATCGACTGCTTAAATATCCATAAGTGATTGCATGACGAATAATCAAGGCGCTTGCGACCAAGAAAATAATCATCAGAGCGATGTAAACAAAGAGGATGAGTCCTGTCATGATACGATTATTACAAACAAAAAATAATATAACACATTCTCAGTATAGCTATCAATTGACTTAAATATAGAATGCCTAATTTATAATAACCAATTTACAAAGAATTTTTAAATTTTGAATGATAAAATGAGTACTTTTGAAAAATTAAATATTAATAATTCGATATTCCTTGGAAATTAGTTATTCAGAATTCTGAATTGAAAATTGACCTAAAGAAGGGGAATCGATATAATCGGCACGAAAGAAGAAAGCGTTTGATTTTGAGACCATTTTTTTAAAAAGCGAGCGGACCAGGGAATGGTGATCGCGACTGGAAGTCACCTGCGTAGCGCACTAAAAATACTACCTCAAAAAAGTTTTCGAACATCATCAAAAGCGTTCTCCCGATTCATCGGGAGGGAAGCAGGGTGGAACCGTCCGATTTATATTGGGCCCCTGGTAGAATTTATTTCTAGCAGTTTTTTTCTATTTATCCAAATAGACATCAAATGGATATCAAATAGCTAGCAATTGAAAGCAATTTGAAAGCAATTTGAAAGCAATTTGGAATTAACAATCAATTCAATGAGTAACCCAACACTTCACGAAAAACGCCATTCCCTCGCTCATATTATGGCGCAGGCTGTCCTGGATATGTTCCCAGAGGCTAACTTAGCCATTGGTCCGGATATCGACAATGGTTTTTATTATGATTTTGATCTACCTCGCACTCTGATTCCAGAAGATCTTCCAATCATCGAAAAAAAGATGAAGCACATTATTAAGCAGAATCAAAAGTTCGAAAAATATAACGAGCCGATCGACAAGGCGATGGAATTTTTAAAAAGCACTAAACAAGATTTTAAAGTCGAAATGGCAGCGGATTTAAAAGAAGGAGGGGAGAAAGAGCTCAGTTTTTATAAAAACGGTCCGTTTGTCGATATGTGCCGAGGGCCTCACGTGGAATCGACTGGGAAGATCAATCCAAAAACCTTTAAGTTAAGTAAAATCGCAGGAGCCTACTGGCGTGGCGATGAAAAGCGGCCGATGCTTCAGCGTATTTACGGTTTGGCATTTGACACTCCCGAAGAACTTCAGGAATACCTCGAAATGATGAAAGAGGCGGAGAAGCGCGACCATCGAAAGCTGGGGAAAGAAATGGAGCTATTCACCTTCGACGAAAATGTAGGTCCAGGTCTTCCGTTGTGGCTACCAAAAGGAACAGTGATGATCGAAGAGCTCGAAAAATTGGCGAAAGAAATGGAGCGAAAGGCGGGTTATGTTCGAGTGCGAACTCCTCATCTAACCAAAGGAAAGCTTTACGAAATGTCGGGGCATTTGCCGTTGTATGCTGAAAGTATGTATCCGCCGATGAAAATGGATGGAGAAGATGAATATTATGTAAAACCGATGAACTGCCCTCATCATCATATGTGCTACAAGGCGGTTCCTAAGAGTTATCGCGATCTCCCGCTTCGACTTGCGGAGTATGGAACGTGTTATCGATACGAAGACTCAGGGGCATTATTCGGCTTAATGCGCGTGCGAAGCATGCAGATGAATGATGCTCATATCTACTGCACCGAAGATCAATTTGAAGAGGAGTTTTTAGCGGTTACCAAATTATATCTCGATTATTTCAAAATCTTTGGCGTTGAAAAATTTGAGATGCGCTTGTCGCTTCACAACCCTGAAAAACTCGGAAAAAAATACGTGGATGAGCCTGAATTGTGGAAAAAAGGAGAGACAATGGTACGAAAAGTGATGAAGAAATCGGGAGTGGATTTTATAGAGGTGGAAGATGAGGCTGCTTTTTATGGGCCAAAAATCGACATCGAGGTATGGAGTGCTATTGGCCGCCAATTTACCCTCGCAACCAATCAGGTTGATTTTGCGATACCAAAGCGAATGGGGCTTACTTACGTCGATGAGAAAGGAAAAGAGCAGATACCACTTTGTATCCATCGTGCGCCACTCAGTACCCATGAGCGACTCATTGGATTCCTAATCGAACATTTTGGAGGAGTATTCCCAGCGTGGCTAGCGCCCGTTCAGGTGGTTGCTATCCCCGTATCTGAAGCGCATGAAAAATACGCTCAGGAGGTCGTTGATAAGCTCTTTGATGCAGGTATTCGCGTAGAATTAATGAGGGCCGATGACAGCCTAGGAAAGCGCGTTCGAAAGGCAGAGAAACAACGAATTCCTTACATGCTAGTTTTAGGAGACAAAGAAAAAGAGGGTGATTCTGTCGCGGTTCGTGATTACAAAACCAAGGAGCAGAAAACCCTCAAATTCAATAGTTTCTTAAAGGCGATCACTGAAGAAGTTCGGGAAAGAAAGCTTTAAGCTACATCAGATTCAGAATCAGTATTTTCTTGAGATTCTTCCTCGCCAGATAGTTCAATAACTTCTGCAGTTTCCGAAGATTCTTCAGAAGCTTGAGAGACTTTAATTTTCTCTAACTGTTCACGAAGACTTTGTGCGATAGCAGGAAGGGCATCAGTTGATAGACTCATTTTAACTAAATCACTGAGTCGTTTTGGCGTATCAACAAAGAGTTCTTTTTGTTCCTCTTCAGATAGGCCATCGCGAATATCAACTCCATCTTCATCGATATGATCAACTGCTTTTCGCATCATTAATTCAAGTTGCTCTTCAGTAACCTGAGCTCCCGCCACACGATCCTGATGATGAAGCATAGCACCCATTGTCTGATTGATGATTTTAAGCTCTTCAGGATTCTCCTTAATGGCATCACTGAGAACTTTTACGTCTTCATTCATAGTGCTTTTAGGCTTTTTAGCCTCCACTTTTTCCTCAGCTTTTGGTTGAGATTTAGGCTTTGCCTGTTCAGCAGCTCCTTTTTTATTCTTTTTAGCACTTTTTTTCTTGCGCTTTTCTTGTTCTTTTTTTCTCTCCTCTTTACGAATTTTCATTGTAGCAATATCCAATTGAATCATATTAGGAACTTCATGTTCAGCATAAGTTTTTTCTTCAATGGAAGGCTTACCATAGACGGTAATAAGATTATAAACTTTGAAGGCTGGACCTCCCGTAACCTCATGCTTTTCATTATCCCCTAGTTGGTAAACAAACCCTGCATTTTTATCGAAATGAGCAAACCCATTGATTTCTCGATATCGAATGTGATTGATTTTGCTAATCAGGGCAATTTGTTCATTAGCTACATTGGCAAGCGATCCCGCAAGTGTTAACCCTTCAGGGGTTACAAACTGTCCGCTTTTTTCACGAACTAAAAGACCTTCGTCCAAAAAAGACTGAAGGATATCAATGACCCCCATCTTTGTTTTCTTATTATTAGGGTCTCGTTTGAATTTAAAGGTTTTTTTAATAGACTTTTCCGCTTCTCGAATACGACTTTTAATCATTTCCATTTTCCCTTGAAAGATTTGAGCATATTGAGTTCTTAATGCCTTAGCTTCTTCAGCCCCCTCTTCATTGGTAGTATCAACAGTCTCTTTATAGTGGGCTCGGAAGTCTTCAGGGCTATCAAAGGTTTTTCCGTTGAGCTCAACAGAAAGAGGCCCAGGCGCCTGAATAGCTTCAGATGTTTCTGGATCGTCATTGTGGGATTCTAGATCGCCTGAAATAAGCTTAAGAGCCTTAACAGATTCTTGTGAGAGAGGTTCTTTTTGATCTTCGTTAGGTTGGTTAGCCATAATATTTTATTGGTTATTTTTAAATGATTGATTTTTATTATACAATATTTTTATTAAAAAGTCAAGTAACAAAAAAAGAAAGCTATAGTTTTGCAACTAAAGCCCTCTTTTTCCACTATGTCTGCCTTAACCCCTTAAGGCAACTTTATGATGTTTTGTTTATTTTTTTCTTGACGTTGGAAGATCATTATAATATGCCTAAGCATTTTTGTCAATAATAGTTTTTATAAACCTAAAAAGAGGCTAAATGGCTTTACTATAAGCCAAAAAACAACTGACAATAACATATTGTCAGCATTTATTTATGATTATTATTCAAAAACAAACATGTCCAGCATGGCTTTTGTAACCGCAAGCACCTCTCTCTTTTTGAATTCAAAAATCTTGGCATAACTACGCTTGTCCGAGGTAAGCCCCACCGCATCAATGCCAAAATGCTTCGCCATAAAGAGAGCACGTGGTAAATGATATTTCTGAGTGACAATAATCATTTCAGAGATGTCTTGTGCATTTTTCATGGAAGCAAAAGTGTTCAATCCTTTTGGATCTTCAATAAGATCATTCTCCTCCACTCCTTTATCCAAAGCATATTGCTTCATTCCTTTTACCTCATTGACAGCCCCGGTCAGTAGGAGCTTTTGTGTTTTTTCGGCTTCATAAAGCTCAATCGCTGTATCCATTCGATCTTGTAAGATATCCGAAAGTCGACTGGGATACGCCGCCGCTCCCAAGATCATAGTTATGTTTTTTTCGGGAACTTCATCAATTCCCTGATGAATTAAGTCCGCGGTTTGATGTTGAACAAAAACACTCGAAGCAAAAGGGAGGCTAAGTATTAACAAAAATACCGCCCCAACCGTTACAAACCCCTTTTTGCAGAAGATTAATTTTTTCATACCTAAACAGTCTATCTGAAAAGTTAAAATAGAAAAAGGTTTGAAAAATGAATAAAATCATTTAAAATCTAACACGCACTTAAGCTTTTAAGCTTTGCCCGAGTAGCTACTCGCGAGTGAAAGCGTTTTGCAGTGAAGATCTTTGAAAGCATTGAAAAGTCGTAACGGAGAACAGATATCTGTAAATTTAGAATAAATTTTTAGATATCTGAGCTTTGCCCGAGTGGCGGAATTGGTAGACGCGCACGACTCAAAATCGTGTTCCTTCGGGAGTGAGAGTTCGATTCTCTCCTCGGGCACCATCTCAAAGATCATCAAGCGATGATCTTTATTTTTTTATGCCGTCATTCCCATCCTTACATCTTCCTTCATCCATTCATCTATTTCTCTCATCCATTCCAAGCGAGTCTCATGATGGGGGCAATTCTGAGTGAGTAATACAGGGGCTTCTAATTGATTCAAGAGTTGGAAAATTTCATCTCGGCTGTTTTGACTATTCCATCGAAGTTGATCACGAACTCCCTTTCTTTCTCCATCATAAGCAGCGAGCATTCCTTCAGAATAGCGAACATCGTCAATAATTTGCTCCAATTGATCTCTTAAGTGGTCAGCGTTCTTAGAAGGGGATTTGCCACCTTGAATGACTTCAAAGCGTTCAGCGCCTCGAATAGGATTAAAGGTTTCTGAGTCAGTTACGGAGGAGGACATAGATTATGAGTTAATTGATTTTTTCTATATTAGCAAATTAAATAAAAATCTCAATATTTGACAAAAAGCAAATAAAATTATACAATATAAAACATTAACTATAAAGTATGCCCAAGATCGATGAAAAAACAATGGAGATCGCCCGAAGACTAGATCGTCATTGTAAGGTAATTCAAAAGGAATGTGAGGGAAAGGGCGACCACTTGAATCAAGCCCGTGTTTTAGAGATAAAAAATATTCGTTTTTCCCTAGTTAATCTTATTGAGGATCCAGAATTACTTGAGCCAAATGACTTTAAAGAAACGATTGAAAACCTTGTTAGGCGGGTGAGGGATTTAAAGTTCAATCCAGAAAGTGCTGGGCATCACAGTTCTTTTGTTAATCATCCTATAGTCGATAGAATTGTATCGACTAAAAAAGGCTAATACAGCCCGTGTTCATGAAAGGATTCAATATACTCACGGTCATGACTTTGAATGTGCTCAACAAACCACTGACCTAAAAAGGCAATGGTTTCATCGGGGACAGATGGTTTTCCTGACTGAAGGTCGCTGCTGAGTGTGGCAACTTTTTCACGGAAAACATTGTGCTGTGCCTTGTGTTCATCGCTTTTTTCGTAATGGAACTCATCAAAATATTTTTCTTCCGTAGATAAATGAGTTAATGCATAATCTTTCACCTCTTCCAAAACCTCATTAATCACATAATTTTCTTCATTTTTTTCAATGGAATCACAAAGTTTATTCATTGAATCGATCAAACTGCGATGCTGTGCATCAATCTCTTTAATCCCTAGGTTGTATGAATCATCCCATTTAATACAGGCCATGTTTGTCGGGGTTATTTAATTATTTAAAAAAGTCCATGCTCATGAAAGCATTTAATATATTCACGATCATGATCCAGTACGTGTTGTTCAAGCCATTCTCCCAAAAAGTTAATCATGTCCGTAGAAATATCTTTATTCCCAGCCAAAAAATCTTTTCGAAAGGCTTTTAGTTTTTGCTTAAATTCCTTATGGCTAGCAACATGTACTTTTGTGTGAGGATAATCAAATTCCAAAAAATATCGCTCTTCAGTGGCAAAATGAACCCGTGTGTAATCTTCTAGGTCATCAAAAACCTTCTTTACTTCAAAAATGTCATTTCCTTCAGCCACCACCTTACAAAGGTGACTCACTGTATCGACCAGGTGATGGTGTTGTTTATCGATTTTATCGATTCCAACGTTAAAATTTTCATTCCATTGAACGCAAGACATATCTAGGTAGTTAAAACAAAATTAGTTTAGCTGAATAATTTAAAAAAGGTAATAAAGAAATATTTAAAAAGGCCGCATAAATGCGACCTTTTCGAATTGTATTACAATTAGCGATTAAGCCAATGCAACATTAATTGCCTTTGGACCTTTATCAGAATCCTCCTTTTCAAAAGTGACTCGGTCACCTCTGTTAAGGTCATTGAATTCAGCACCAGCGAGATCGCTGCTGTGAAAGAAAACATCTTTATCTTCTCCTTCTGGAGTGATAAATCCGAATCCTTTTTCGTTAAGGTTTTTAATGACACCTTCCATAATATAAAAGGTTAAAAAATAAATTCCGTTAAGTGTGTGTGTTTATTGGAATTTATCTTGTAAACCCTATAAAAACTTGCCTAATGGACTCGGCAAGCATACAGTAATTTATTAAAGAGTCAATAGATTGACATTTTTTAGTTGGAATAGCTATAATTCTATCCAACATTTTAAAATGCCCTTAGACTCCAAAAACACCATCAACGGACTCCTAGAGGAGTTAAAACAAGAGGTTTTATCTGATCAAGATAAGGTGAAACCTGAAATGAGATGTCATTGGGAAAAATCAGTTGAAGAAATCCTTCAACAGGCACGACAAAGAATTATTGAGGAGACAGATTGGGTGAATAAATAATAAAAAACCCCACCATCACTGGCAGGGCTTTTTTGAAGTTCAGATTATTTCTCTTCCTCATCTTTTTTTCCCTCCACAACCTCTTTTGCCTGGGCCCATTGATCTACTTGGCTGGAAATATATTCCTGCCATTTCGGATTTTCTTTTAACCCTATGGTCGCTGAAAGAAGATAGACAGAAAGAGATAGGCTGATGATTAAAAGAGCAATACTCCCGATAATAAGGGGGATGAATTTAAAGGTTGCTTGAATTAACTTAAGAACAAAATCAAAAATAAACTTAAAAAAATCAATAATTCCCCTTCCAATACCCGATAGTACTTTTAGAGTCTCAGACTTCCATTGATTTTCAGGTGAGGATTTAGCATTAGATTTAACCTTTGTTTTTTTAGCGGTTGGCATGGTGCTAGGGGTTATTAGTCAGGGGTATTTTAACATGAGATGGATTATAGTTTTATCAAAAAAGCCCCACCATCGCTGGCAGGGTTTTTTTGAAGTTCGAACTATTTCTTTTCCTCATCTTTTTTCTCTTCCTCTTTCTTGTCCCCATTCTCATCTTCCTTTTTCTCTTCCTCTGAGTCGGACGAAGCCTCGGAGGAGTCTGACACAACTTCTCCTTCTTCGGCATCTTCAGTTTTATTGTCGTCAGTCACGGTCACACCCTCATCTGCACTTTCCTGCGCACCCGCTTGTTTATAAATTTCAGCGCCGATCTTCTGAGCCTCTTGTTCAAGCTCTTCAGTGGCTTTTTTAAGGGCCTCAGGCTCAGCGTTTTCGTCTTTCAGTAAGTCTTTCACGACATTAATCTTCTCATTCACTGGTTTTTTAAGATCATCAGGGATCTTCTCATCGTTTTCACGCATCATCTTTTCAAGCTGGAAGACGATACCATCGGCCTTATTGCGAGTCTCAACAGAATCCTTCTTTTTCTTATCTTCTTCAGCATGAGTTTCGGCATCTTTCTTCATCTTTTCAATCTCCTCTTCACTCATACCACTAGCACCCTGAATAGTGATTGATTGCTCTTTGCCAGTTCCTTTATCTTTCGCCGTTACATTCAAGATTCCGTTCGCATCGATATCAAAAATAACTTCGATCTGAGGAACACCACGAGGAGCAGGTGGAACACCATCGAGAATGAATCGACCAAGAGACTTATTATCTGCCGCCATTTCACGTTCACCTTGTACCACATGCACATCCACACTGGGTTGATTATCCGCAGCGGTAGAGAAAACTTGTGATTTAGAGGTTGGAATAGTGGTATTACGCTCAATAACCGGAGTCGCTACTCCACCCAAGGTTTCAACAGAAAGTGAAAGGGGAGTGACATCCAAAAGAAGTAAATCTTTTACATTGCTGTCTCCCATCAACACACCTCCTTGAATCGCAGCACCAAGGGCTACTACTTCATCGGGGTTTACTCCTTGATGAGGCTCTTTTCCAAAAATCTTTTTAGCGGTTTCTAGAACCGAAGGCATTCGGGTCATTCCACCAACCATAATCACTTCATCAATGTCTTTAGCATCCAATTTGGCGTCTTTTAAAGCCTTTTTACAAGGAGATTCTACCTTGGTTAAAAGGTCATGAACCAATTCATCTAATTTGGATCGGCTGAGTTTTAAATTCAAATGCTTTGGCCCACTGGCATCAGCGGTTACAAAAGGAAGATTAATCTCAGTTTCCTGAGCGCTAGAGAGCTCAATTTTAGCCTTCTCAGCCGCTTCTTTTAGTCGTTGTAGCGCCATTTGATCTTTTGAAAGATCAATTCCATCAGATTTCTTAAATTCTTCTACGAGCCAGTCAATCACACGCTGGTCAAAATCATCTCCACCCAAGTGAGTGTCTCCATTGGTCGAAATAACTTCAAACACCCCATCACCCAATTCTAGAATAGAAATATCAAAAGTCCCTCCTCCTAAATCAAACACCGCCACTTTCATATTTTTCTCTTTCTTGTCCAAGCCGTAAGCGAGCGCTGCCGCAGTAGGTTCGTTGATGATACGCTTTACATCGAAACCAGCAATTTTACCCGCATCTTTAGTGGCTTGGCGTTGCGCGTCGTTAAAGTAAGCCGGAACGGTAATGACCGCTTCGGTAACGGGCTCACCCAAATAAGCTTCCGCATCTGCCTTCAGCTTTTGAAGAACACGAGCAGAAATTTCGGCAGGTTTGTAAAATTTATCCACCATTTTAATTTCTACCTCCTCGTTTTTACCCGCTTTGGTCTCAAAAGGCATACCTTTTATTTCCTTCTCAACTTCATCGAGCTTATGCCCGATAAAGCGCTTAGCAGAGAAGATTGTGTTTTTAGGATTAGTAACCGCTTGCCGTTTGGCAACCACACCCGCAAGACGTTCTCCGTCTTTTTCGGCAACAACCGATGGAGTGGTACGGTTCCCTTCTGCATTCGAAATAACATTCGGTTCACCACCTTCCATAACTGCCATACAGCTATTAGTGGTTCCTAAATCGATTCCAATAATTTTTCCCATAATTCTTTATATTGTTAGAGTGTAAACTAGCACTCACCATTTTAGAGTGCTAAATTAAAATGTCAAACCAAAATTAGTAATTAATAATTTGTAATTATTTAAGATCCGTTCCCAACTTTTACTTTTGCCGCTTTCAGTGTTTGACCATTATAAGAGTAGCCTGGTTCAAGTTCTTCAGTGATCACATCTTGCTCACCTTCCCCCTGAAGAACTGCTTCGTGTTTGGTGGGGTCGAGTTTTTCTCCAACCGTCGGAATGCGAATCACTCCCATTTTTTCCAAAGCTTTCATCAGTTCATCATGAGTCTTTACCACACCCATTGCCCAGCTATCTTCTTTTAAATTTTTCGGAACCTGCTGGCAGGCACGGTCAAAGTTATCGACGATTGGAAGAATCTCTTTTAAAAGCTCTGCATTTGCAAACTTAACAAAGCGCATTTTATCCTCTTCCGCTCGGCGTTTCATATTCTGCATATCCGCCATACAGCGAGCAAGTTGTTCTTTAAGTTGCTCAGTTTCATCTACCTTTTTGTCATCCTGAACTTGTTTCAGGATCTGATCCTTATCTTCCTGTTGAGCGGCTTCTATTTTTTCCTGAAGTTCATCTTTTTCTTTTTTGTCATCAGTCATATTAAATTTCAATTAAATGTCTGAAGTATTTTATCAGATTCCTATGTGAGCAACAATTGCTTTACATAAAATGAGCTGAAGGAGTACAATCATCTCCTTAATTTTAAGTTATGACAAAATCCAAACGTCAATATCTAATCGAAATGGCTGAGCAGGGTATTCAAACAGCAGAACAAAAAATTCCTGAGTCCGAGAGTTTACGGAAAAAAATGCTAGAAGGAGCGATTGAAGTGTTTCGTAAAGTAATTGAAGAAGTTACAAAAAATCCATTTCTCGCTGATGAATTAAAGGTAATCACGGCAAATTTAGTTAGTGCGGTTGAGAAGGAGACAGGCCATGCTTACACAAGAGAGATGGTGATCGAAGCTAGAATGAAGATTAGTCAAATCTAAAAAGGAATTTTAAAGATAGTTTGGTTTGCGTTTAGTGCTCGAATCTGATAAAAAAAGGAGGTAAGTGATTTCGAGGTACCGTGGTGAAGTGGTCTAACACTGCGGTTTGCAAAACCGCCATTCGTGGGTTCAAATCCCACCGGTACCTCCATTAATTAAAAAACAATGAAAAAATTTCTCAAAAAATTCTTCCACAAAAAGCGCGATCGTAAAATCAAGCATATTATTTTGATTATTATTCCGCTCATGATCGTAGCAGGAATTATTGGAATCAATGAAGGATTGAAAGATGTGACTCCAGCTGTTGAAATCCCTGCAGAGCCAGAGCTATTTGTAGAGGGGCTGATGTTCGATGAGACACGTTTCGCCAAAGTAAGCGATGAAGGAGAGGTGACATTCTTAGATGAACCGATTTACAAACGAGGTGAAGCCGTTCATTTCGCTTTAATGAATGTTCGTGAATTTCAAAAAGGAGAGGATGGAAAACATTGGTTGGATATGTCGATTGAAGTCCGAAATTCTGATGGGGAAGTTGAACTATTCAAAGATCATTCTTTGGGAGAAGGAAAGTTTGAGCTTGAAAACAACACAGCTCCTTCACCAAGTGGGGTGTTTGTAGGAGCTCCTGATCTTCAGGCGGGTACTTACACCATGTATTTGACCCTATACGATAAGATTGGTGGAGGAAAAATACGGCAAAAAGGCGTGTTTGAATTCAGTGAAGAGTCAATCACCCGAACGGTTAGTTTTTAAAGTTAATCAACTCAAAGAAGTCTCCATTTGTTTCGTCGACGGATCGTGAAAAGTCCGCCCAGCGGATCCAGGAAGGGGTGATTTTAAGAATAACAAGGTCTCCATTTTGCATTTTAAGAACGGGTGGAATTGGATCCCAGATATGAGTTAGAGTTTCCCAGGTGCTAGGAGAGAGTGCTTCAGCGAGCACATCAACTGCCTTTGAGTCTTTTTTAACGGTTTTTAAGGGGGAGATATTGCCTTCGAGCTGAACCGTTTGTATTTTTTTTGAATCAGTCATCACCATCGCCACTTCACTATTGTGCTGAAGGTTAATGTATTTGCGCGACTGAGTGCCAGTAACAATATAAATATTAAATTGGCCATCAACACCAAAGTAAACCGAAGAAATTTGAGGCTTTCCCTCGGCACTTACTGTTGAAAGAGCGCCAAGTTTAACGTCTTTCAAAAAGGCAATAACGTCTTTTTTAAGTTCTCGCTTTGTCATATTAACGTAAATTAAAGCTGGTGACAGTTGCTCCGACTAAATCACGAATTTCTTTTGGAGTATCAGGAAGCATTCCACCGGAAATAATGTATCCATAGTTGCCCTTGGTTGCGTAAAGTTGGACAAATTTAATTAGTTTTTCAGAGGGGTTGAGTCGTGCCTGGAAAATATGAAGAAGGGCTGGCTGACTACCAGCTTCAAGTTGAACTTCCTGAATTTTTTGGTAATCAGTTAAGTTCTGAGCGGAAAGATTGATATTCGCACGACCATAATCAATTGAAGAGACCTCTTGTTTCAAATCCTCTTTAACAATATTAACGTTAATAAAGAAGCCGTTGTAAGCCTCGGGAGTGGTGAATGCCACCAAGGTTTCTTTAGGTATTTCAGAATAAAAATCAGATGAATTGATGATTTTCCAACTAGGATCAATATTAACCGTGAATTCACCACCATCATACATTTGCATTGCCTGAAGAGGGGAAGTGGTGTCCTCTCCGCATCCTGTTAAAAGCCCCGCTAAAACCAAGAGGGAAAACAAGCTGATTATTTTTTTAGTGAAATATTTCATGTTTATTTTTAAGTTATGTTCATTTTAGCAAAGCATATCCCTTAAGTGCAAGCGGGAGATAGTTTTCACTTGAGACTCAGACTTGAGCCCTGTAAAATAAAATCAGTTAAAATAAATATCATGCCAATTTTTCATCAATATCCCATCATCATTCCCTTTATCGCCATCCTTGCTGCCGAAGTAGCAAAGGCATTGGTCGATATAGTGAGTAAAAGAAGAAAAATACGATTTATCAACCCAGGAGGGATGCCAAGTGGACATTCATCATTTGTTTCCGCACTGGTGGTAGTTGTAGCTTACCGAGAGGGGGTTGGGAGCACTTTCTGTATGATTAGTGCGGTATTGGCTTTAAGCGT
>CBDUQS010000026.1:0-17924 GCA_965369815.1 uncultured bacterium
ATTATCTGGAATTTTCTTTTCGTGAATCAGTAAATGTAGGCTGTATAAAAGCTCCTGACTTCGCTCTAATGCAAATGCAGGAATGATGATTTTCCCTCCCTTTTTAACAGTATTGTTAATCACTCTTGCAAGTGCTGGAATTCCTTCTTCAATGTTCTCGTGGGTGCGATTTCCGTAGGTGCTTTCACAAATTAAATAATCCGCTTCTTCAAAGGGGTATGGATCGCGAATGATTGGTAGGTGAGAACGTCCTAAGTCTCCGGTGTAGATTAATTTTTTCTTCTTTCCATCCTTCTTGTCGTCAATTTCTAGCTCTAGCATTGCTGCCCCTAGAACATGACCTGCTTCTCGGAAAGTGCATTTTACGCCATCTGTCACTTCAAATGTTTCGTTATATGGAGTGCCTTTGAATGACTTTAAGGTAAATTCAGCGTCTTCAATTGTATAAAGTGGTTCGATGGGATAAAGAGCGGTGTCAGCATGTTTTTTCTTCATGTATTCTGCATCGTGCTCTTGAATGTAGGCACTGTCTAATAGCATTACATTGCAAAGGCTTCGAGTGGCTTCGGTGCAATAAATGACACCTTGAAATCCTTTTTTTACCAGCGTTGGAATATTTCCTGAATGATCGATGTGAGCATGCGATAAAATCATTACATCAATATCTTTTGGATCGAATCCAAACATACAGTTTTTATCGAAAGCCTCTTTTCGTCGTCCTTGGAAAAGACCGCAATCAAGTAGAATATTTTTTCCGTTTACCTGAAGCAGGTGTTGTGAACCGGTTACTTCGTGAGCGGCACCGTGACTTGTTATTTGCATAATTTATTTTTTAATTGTGATTTAAGTATTACTTCTTAGATAGATATTCAGCGAGATCAACCATTCGGCAAGAATATCCCCATTCGTTGTCATACCAGGCTAAAATTTTAGCCATATTTCCACCCAATACCATTGTATTTTGAGCGTCGACCGTTGATGAGATAGAACTCATTTGAAAATCTTTGGATACTAATGGTTTGGTTTCTAATTTGAGGATATTTGGATTTCTTTTTTCATAATTTTCAAAGGCTTTGTTGATTTCCTCAACACTAGTTTCTTTGTTTAGCTCTACTGTTAAGTCGACTAACGAAACGGTTGGAAGGGGTACACGTACGGCCATTCCGGTTAGCTTTCCTTTTAATTCAGGAATCACTAATCCAACAGCTTTAGCAGCGCCAGTGCTGGTTGGAATCATTGATTGTAAGGTGCTTCGGGCACGGCGCATATCGCTGTGTGGTAGATCTAAAATTCGTTGATCATTAGTAGCGGCGTGAATCGTTGTCATAATTCCTCGTTTGATTCCAAAAGTTTCATTTAATACCTTTGCCACTGGAGCTAGGCAGTTAGTGGTACAGCTTGCATTTGAAATCACAGTTTCTTCACCCGTTAAAATTTCTTCGTTAACACCCATCACGACCGTCGGAACTGGCTCATCGCCTTTGCATGGTGCTGAGATGATTACTTTTTTAGCCCCTGCTTGTAAATGAAGGCTGGCTTTTTCTTTGGTGCGGAAAACACCGGTGCATTCGAATACTATATCCACACCTAAATCTCCCCAAGGTAGTTGGGTTGGATCTTTTTCGGCGAACATTTTAATTGCTTTTCCATCGATCACCATTTCGGATTCTTTTGTTTCAACCGTTCCAGGATAGCGACCATAAGTTGAATCAAATTCAAATAAATGAGAAAGCATGGCGTTATCGGTTAAGTCGTTGATCGCAACAACTTCAATGTCTTTATCGCCTTGCATAATAATGTGAAGGATTTGTCGGCCGATACGACCGAAACCATTGATGGCAACTTTCATGATAAAAAAGGATTAAGAATTAAGGACTAAGGACTAAGCTCCTTAGAAGAATAATTTGCTGACAGATTTTTGTTGAGTGATTGAAGCGATGGCGTTTGCGAGTAGTGGGGCGATGGAAATTTGCTTCAATCCTTTGAATTGTTTTTCTTTTGGAAGTGGCATGGTGTTAGCCACAATCACTTCTTTAAATTTAGCGCCTGAAAGACGTTTGACGGCAGGCCCCGAAAAAATAGGGTGAGTGGCACATAAAAACATATCTTTATTGGCTCCGTGAGCAAGTAAGGCTTCTTTTGCACTTACAACACTTCCTCCTGTATCCACCATGTCGTCGAAAATAATACAAGTTCGACCCTTTACGTCACCTACTACATGCGTTACAACCGACTTGTTGTGCTCAGGTCGTGATTTATGAAGAATAGCGATAGGAGCTCCTAAAAGATCACCGAATTTTTTTGCATTTTTCGCTCCTCCAGCATCGGGTGAAATAATGGTGATATTTTTTAACTTCTTTTTCTTAATATAATCGGCAAATAGACGATCGCAGTTAAAATTATCAACTGGAACATCAAAGAATGCTTGGTTTTGATCGGCGTGTAGCTGGAAAGTCATGACATGATCAGCGCCAGCGGTTACCAAAAGATCAGCCATTACTTTTGCGGAAATCGGTTCACGAGGAACATGGATTTTGTCCTGACGAGCATAGCCGAAATGAGGAATGATGACATGTACTTTTCGTGCGAACGAAAGTTTGGCGGCATTTACCATTAAAAACAATTCCATTAAATCTTCATTCACATTGGGTTGCGTAGAAGTTTGCACAATAAAAACATCATGACCACGAAAACTTTCTTCGTAAGCAACATATTTTTCTCCACAAGCAAATGTTGAAAGCTTTACCTTTCCGAGTGGTTTTTTAAGTTTTTTTGCAATTTCTTGAGCGAGTGCTGGATGAGAAGATCCAGCAAAAATTTTGAATTTAGGTTGAGCCATTTTTTGTGGTTTTAAGTGGTGGTTTTTCGGGGAATATCTTAACACATTTTTTAAGGACTAAGGAATAAGGATTAAGAATTAAGCTAGACATGGTGTCGACTTTTTATTTTGGTTGTACTTTAAAGAAGCTCCGCGACTCCGACCTTGTGGGGTCGAAGCGCGGAGCGGGGTGGACGAGTACGATGACTCAAGTCCGGTGGGAGGTCAGGGCATCCGCTAGAAGCGGACTGTCAGGCTGGCGCTGCCGGGGGCAGCACCGACACTGACGGTGGTTTTTGGCTTTTTCTCGGTTGAGGGTTGTAGCACCGCGAAGTCGAGCACAACTAGCCCGATTCCTGCGGCGGTAATCACTCCACCGATACCAAGCATGAGGTTGGCATTACTGGCGTTACCAGTTGCCTCTCGGTTGTAGGCTGAGACATCCGTTTGGATGGTAGCGTTACGAGCCGAAGAGGCTGCTGTGTTGGCTTGAATGCCGAAGTAGCCTCCACTTCCCATTAGCCCAAGGCCGATGGTGCTGGTAGCAACTCCACTCCACATCAGCCAACGAGTTTTGTTCGGAGGCTTTGGATCCACAGGTGGTGCTGTGAGGATTGGTGGTTCAATGGATACCATGTCTGGTAGCATCTCTGCTTCAGTTTCGACAGCGTCCATCAACCGATCTTCTGCCTCTCTCTCTTGGACTTCTAAAGGTGCGGCTTCGATTGGAACGTTGTCCATTTCGTTGCCATCCAAGCCGATGAGAGGCATCAGTTCAATATCCATCGCAGGATCTGTACAGCCGAGATCTATCTTGCTTTCAATTCGATGGAAGCTTGTCAGATCTTCCCACGTGCAGTGGTGATTTTCGAGGATGGCCGAGATCTTTTTATTCATCTCGACATACCAGTCAATATCGACGCTTTCACAGTGGGTTCGATCCCGCTTGGCAGTATTGGCGTACTGCTCGAGAATCGGGTTTTCTTTTCTCATCAGGTCGAAGCCCATGGCTCCGAGTTTGCAATCCTCCTTGGCGAATGCCGGTGGGGCGATGGTGACGACGATGAGGGTGATCAGCCAAAAAATGCGGATCATTGTCTTTCTCCTTGGCGTGGTTTTTGCCATTTTGTGATACTACTGCCCTGACCAGAGTCAGAGCGTCCCAGTGACCTTTGACTCTAATGGAGCAATAGTATTTTGGTGTTTTTAAAGGGCACACAGGTTGATTTACCTTTTGGGTACATGAAAGGCATAATCTCAACCTAGAGAAACATTTAATCATTTTTTTGATGATTTGTCAATCCTTCGACTTCGCTCAGGATGACAAATTTATTTTTTGTTCAGAATGACAAATTTATTAAAATCTTTTGTTTCAAAGTGGTTTTGTGTAATAATGGCCTTCCTGTTGTTGCGATATCATTTTATATGTGTGTCCAACCGTTCTTTTTCATCTTCTTTGCTTGTATTGTGCTCATTGTTTCAAAATAATTTGAGGTAGTGAGCACAGTACAGACTGCATCATCCCTGTTTCTGTGTTGAGGTAATTAATGATCACGGTCGCTTATGGGGCAATCTTGGACTTTCTGCGTCCTCGTGATGTTCTCGCTCTTGTTCTCCTTATCCCCCTTCTTCCTGTTCTTGCGGGTTGGGATTGGATCAAAGCTCGACAAAGATGAAAAACCCGCCTTCGGCAGTGCTTGCACTGTCGGAGGCTTCATTAAAGTTAAATTTATTTTGGTTCCACTTCGGTTCCACAAGATCCGTCTTTTACTATGAAGCCAGCGGATTGTATTTCATCGCGAATCTTATCGGACTCTTCCCAGTTTTTTTCTTCACGAGCCTTGTTTCGATCGAGTATTAATTGTTTAACATTATCAGGAATCTCGAAGCAGACTTTTTCATCGAGCTTGAGACCAAGAACGGTGTCGAATTTTTTAATAGTGGTTAGCTTGTCAGCATCTTCAATTTTCCCATCGTCTACTAATGCCCATGTGGTTGCTAGTGCTTCTGGCAGATTTAAATCATCGTTAATGGCAGATTCGAATCGGTCAAAATATGATTGGTTAATCTCCCCTTCGCAGTTGCCTAAATTACAAACCTTATCTCTCAATCGTCGTCGTCCGGTTTTGGCGGCGTCCAATCCGTTCCAGTCGAATGCCAACTCTTTTCGATAATGAGCTTGGAGGCAGAAGTATCGATAATCTAATGGATCATATCCTTTGTCGAGGAGGGTTTGGAGAGTTAAGAAGTTTTCACCAGATTTCGCCATTTTTGCTCGATCTTTTAGCACCAAAAAGTTTCCATGCATCCAATAATTCACCCATGGCTTTACGTTAGTTGCTCCTTCGGCTTGGGCTATTTCGTTTGTGTGGTGAACGGGGATGTGATCGATTCCACCGCAGTGGATATCCATTTGTTTTCCTAAGTATTTCATCGACATCGCACTACATTCAATATGCCAACCAGGGAATCCTTTCCCCCAATCGCTTTCCCATTGCATTTCCTGATCACCGTGTTTGCTTTCCACAAACCACAGCACAAAGTCGTGAGGATTTTTTTTGTTTTTATCCACTTCAACTCGAGCTCCAGCTTGCAATTCTTGTTTATCTAGCTGTGCCATTTTCCCGTAATCGGAGAACTTTGAAGTGTTGAAATATACGTTTCCGTTTTTTCCAACATACGTTAATCCGTTGGTTTCAAGTTCTTTAATCTGTTCGATCATCACCTCAATATGATCAGTCGCTTTTGGTTTAATATGTGGCATCAATAAATTCAGTCGATCCATGTCTTCTAAAAAGGCTTGGGCGTATTTTTCTGAAATTTCCCAGACGGTCATTTTTTCTCGTGCGGCGCCTTTCGCTATTTTATCCTCCCCTTCGTCCGCGTCCGATGTTAGGTGTCCTACATCGGTAATATTCATTACATGATTCACCTGGTATCCATTCCATTCCAGTACACGACGAAGCAGATCTTCGAAAATATATGTTCGTAAATTACCAATATGAGCGTAGTTATAAACAGTTGGCCCACACGTGTATAGCTTTACTTCTGCTGGATCGATTGGCTCAAAAAGCATTTTTTGGCGAGCCATGGTGTTGTAGAGGTGGAGATCTGACATTACTTGATTCTTTAATTGTCTAACGAGATAACGATACTATAAAAACTCGAAACTCGAAACCTTGCCTACCGGCAGGCAGGTTCGAAACTCGAAAAAATTCCAAATTTGCTATAATCCATACTATAAAAATTCGAAACTCGAAATTCGAAACTCGAAAAAATTCTAAATATGAAACTTTCCGTTGTTATCCCCACATATAATCGGGCTGAGATTCTAAAAACTTGTTTGGAAAAATTGGTGGCTCAACAGGGGGTGGATTTTGAGGTGATTGTGGTGGATGATGGATCTACCGATTCTACCGAATCGGAAATTCGAAACTCGAAATTCGAAACTCGAATAGATTTTACATACATTAAACAGAAGTCGTCGCATCAGGCGGTGGCGCGGAATCGTGGGGTGAAAGCGGCTACGGGAGATATTATTGTGTTTATTGGAGACGATATTTTTGTGGAGCCTGAGTTTCTGATGAAGCATCATGATCGTCACGTGGAGAATTCAGATGAGAACGTGGTGGTGCTTGGTTATACAACCTGGGATCCCACTCTTAAAATTAATTCTTATATGCGATTTTTGGAGGATTCTGGGTGGCAGTTTGGCTATAAATTTTTAAAACCTGCCATGATAGGGCGCGCGGATCCTTTTAAGTTCTTTTACACGTCCAATATTTCTTTGAAGCGTCGATTTTTTAACAAAGAAAAGTTTAATGAGGATTTTGTGGTTTATGGTTGGGAGGATATTGAGTTGGGTTATCGGCTGTGGAAACACCACAAAATGGAGATATATTACGAACCTCAGGCAATTGGATTTCATCATCATGAAATTGGCCCTTCTGATCTGCCAAAAAAGATGCGAAATGTTGGTAAAAGTGCTGTTCATTTTCAGAGCTTACAGCCCGATATTCAAGTGGTTCCTCGAGGTGTGAAGGTGTTGATGTTGAAGCTGGCGACGAATCCTATTACATTGCCTTTGTTTCGATTGCTCGGAAAGTCGTTTTACTACAAGGTGAAATCTTGGCGGGAGTTTTTTGTTGGGGCAAAATCCGAATAGAGAGGCAGCACTTTGTGCGTGGGGCAAGTTGAGGGGCGAATAGATGGGCGTATTGAAAATCAATTTGCCAATCAATCTGCTCCTCGTGAAGCTGCCCCTCCATTTGTTATGATTGAGTTTGCCTTTAGGGGGGTTTTGTCTTAGAATGGGTTTTAGTAAACAAAATAAAAATATGAAATTCAAAAAACTCACTATTTTGATGCTCGGTTTAGTGCTTGTGGCCCCTGTTTTTTTGACGGGTTGTAAAAGTAAATGTCCTCGAGCAACGGATAATGTTCCAGGAACCAGTGATTATCGAGATGATTGTGCTTATGAAGAGTTAACCTCCGCACAAACGGGAAATCGTGAGTTAGATTTTTATATTGTTTACGACAATACGGATGCTTTTCGAGAGCAGGTTCAGGCTTTTCAAAGTCAGAATCAGGGGTTGATTGTTCGCATGAAGAAATTTGTGAATTTGGAGGAATATGAAGATCTAATCATCAATGAAATCGCCGAAGGAGAGGGGCCAGATGTGCTGATGATTCATAATTCATGGATGTTGAAGCACTGGAAGAAGCTCTTACCATTACCACTCGATTTGCCTGTGATTATGACGCCGGATATGTTCCGACAAACTTATTTTCAGGCAGCGGCGGATGATCTTTTGATTGATGAAAAAATTTATAGCATGCCGTTGGCAATTGATAATCTAGCGATCTATTACAATAAGGCTTATTTTAAAGATTTACTCGCAACCACTGATCATCCTGGAAATTTGTGGGAGGAGATTAAGGAGCAGGTGTTTAAACTCACCAAACAAAACAATAGCCCAGAACGATTCTCGTTGGCTGGCCTTGGAATTGGACGTGGGGACAATGTGAACAGTGCGGTGGATATTCTTTATACGATGATGCTTCAGTACGGGGTTGATTTTTATGACAGTAAGGGTGAAGCGGCAACTTTTGCCAACAAATCCATTTCTTCTGCGGGCGTTGAAAATCCAGGAGCTGAAGCCTTGGATCTTTACACTAGCTTTGGTTTGCCGAGTTACAAAAATTACAGCTGGAATGAAACCATCACTGGATTTGAGCCAGATAAAAAAGAGATCGACCCATTTGTTCGCGGTAAGGTGGCCATGATTGTTGGGTATCCTTATTTATATGATGTTTTGACCCAGGAGATTCAGAATAAACAAAAGGCAGGTTCTTCACATATAGACGTGGGTGATATTGGCATTGCTCCAATGCCACAACTGGTGAGTCCGACCGAATCTACTCGTCGTGATACGTTGGCGAGCTACTTTCCGTTGGCGGTGGCGCGAACCACAGATATGCCAAAGGAAGCGTGGTCACTCGTTCAGTATTTAACCACGGCAGACAGTCTTCAAACCTATCACAAAAAAACCAATAAACCGACCAGTCGAAAAGACTTGGTTCAAGAGCAACAAACGGAACCGTTGTTCGGTGTTTTTGCTTTCCAAGCACCGTTTGCTAAAAGTTTTAAAATCTACGACGCGGCGGCTTATCACAAGGTATTTACCGAGGCGATTCAAAGCGTTGTTACGAATATTTCAACATCAAAAGACGCACTTAAAGAGGCTCAAACAAAAATTACTTGTATCATCAAAAAGCAACGAAAGCTTATTGATACGTCGGAGGATTGTGGGATTTAGTTCGACTTTATTGCCATTCATAGGAGTGGTAACGACGAAGAATCTTAATTAAACTAGATTCTTCACTTTGTTCTGAATGACAAAAGGGATGTGGGATCAAACAAGTGTTTTACTGGGCGTCCTTTTCCAAAAGACGTTTCGTTATTTTTCGGGCGTCCTTAGGTGAGCCGTCTAAATTGTGAAAAGGGTTTTGCCATAGATGATCGGATTCAATTCCCTCTATTCTTAAAATTTCGTCATGATCCATTAAAAAAGGTTGTGCTTTCATCCCTTCTTTTTCTTCGGGATCATAAACCGATAAGCACATTAATTGATTGCTAGCAGAATAAGTTCCTTCACTCATTACTAGTTTCCAAATGTTTTCCCCAACTCCCTCAATCCGATCGATTTTATAACCGTCTCGAATGCACAGTTGTTCTATTTTATCTAAGGCCTTTTTTCCCATTAAATAAACCATAATTCCTGGTCCGCCTTCTTTGTCATTTTCTAATCCAGCTTTTCGATCACTTTCATATTGGCTGGCCTTTCTCTTTTCTTCCTCATCGCAAATAATGCTAATTTTTTCTCGGAATCCCAGGGTGTCTTCAGTTAATATTTCAGCATATCGACTCAATGCTTTTTCCATTCCATCTCTCCGCTCTTCGTCTACCATTCCACAAACTAGCTTTATTCTTGCTCCAAAATCCATGGTTTCATCTTCTAAAACAGTTTGATTTTGCTCCAAAAGATCTCTTAGTAGATTGGTTGTATTTTGAGGTGTTTTTTCTTGTTGTTCGGGCATAAGTTTATTGTTACGAGGGGCTATTGTACTTTGCTTCATTCTTTACTGTCAATAATGTACAATTTCTGCATGAAGAAATTGATCCAAATTCTTTTCGGCATTTTCCTTGTCACATTTCCCCTTTCTATCCGATGGGTTGTTTATGAGGAGGCGAGTTATCGATTCGGGAATTTTAATCCTTGGGTGACAGGGTTTATATATCTTCCTGAAGCACTTCTCTTGTTTATATTTTTACTGTGGTTTGTTGAAAAAACTCGAAATTCGAAACTCGAAATTCGAAATGAAAATCAGTGGTTGTGGGGGGTGTTTGGGTTATTTGCTTTGAATGCTTTTGTGGTGACTTTTTTGAATGGCGATTCGCTTTTGGGTGCTCTTTTTGTGCTGAGACTGTTTGAAGGATTGATTTTATTTTGGTTGATTGTTGATAAAATTATTCCCTCTAAAAACATTGTTGCTATCCTTCTTCTTTCAGCGACGTTACAAATTATTTGGGGTTATGCGCAGTGGCGCACCAATGGAGCACTCGGTTTATCATTAATTGGTGAATCCGTGATTGGGCCTGAGGTGATGGGGGTTGCGAAAATGGAATTGGCGGATGGCGTGAAGCAAATTCGAGCTTATGGATCCTTTTTACACTCCAATATTTTGGCGGCTTATTTGCTCACGGTTTTCTTTTTAAGCCTTCGTTATTTAAAGTATGGTAATAAGCTTTTTTGGCTCGGTTTATTCACGTGGGGCATTTATTTAACTCACAGTCGTGCTGCGATGTTAGCAGGTGGAGCTGGTTTGGCGATTTATATTTTATTTAGTGTTTTTAAATCTATTTCCTTTCGTCGAACGGTTGGGGTTGTCGTTCTTATTTTGTTGGCGATTGGGAATTTTTGGTTTTTTCAAAAAAGCTCTGTTATACAAACTCGAGATCTTTCCTGGCAGGAGCGATTGGATCAGAATGTTATGAGTGATCAGATGTTTTCTGAAAATCTTTTTGGTGTGGGTGTACGGAATTTTACATTGGAAATGGAGAATGTTTCGGAAGAAAAGTTGTTGCCTTGGGAATTTCAACCCGTTCACAATACCTACTTTTTAATGCTCAATGAAATTGGAATACAAGGTTTGATTTTATTTACCTTGTTCCTCGTTTTGTTTTTTGATTTCTATTGGAAGGCAGGGGCTGCATCGGCTTTATTTGTTCTTCTTTTTATTATGCCATTTGATCACTTTTTATGGGATAGTTGGGTTGGGATGATGCTGATGGCTTTGGTGGCTGGATTTGTGGGGGTTGAGAATCATAAAGAAGGATTGGTTGGAAAGGTAATTCATAATGATGAAAAAATTTAAGTATTATAAAGAGCCCTAGCGAGGTGGCTTGAAGTCAGCTAGGGCGTGTGTGGGGTGTGGTCATTAGGGCACGATGACAGGTGGTTGTTCAGCATATGGATCGGAAGATGTCTTATAGGCAGACCTCTTCTTACCCTGTTGGGCCAGTCGAAGGCTGGCAAAGCTGCGACGGTAGAAGCTTATGAGTGTTTCTTCTTCTTTCTTCTTCGTGGCGATTTCAATAACTTTGCTACCCTGCTTAGATATGAAGCGGTACGACTTGATGTCGTTCTTACTCTCATGGTAGTTGTGTGGGAGTATAATCAGCATGTAGTCGGTTCGTGCTTCGCTAGGTTCGAAGGCCGATACGATTTTCCTGCTGAACCCTTCCAGGTTGGCAGCCATCAGGATGATGCTTCTGCCATTTTTTGAACGTTCCAAGCTGCGACGATAGGGCACTTCGCTCTCAGACCAGAAGTAAATTGTCTGGTTGTGCCGAGCGAGCTCTTCTGCCTCATCTTCGGCTTTCGCATTCTGTCGCCTGACCTCATTTTCGGCTTCCAGCTTCTGTCGCCTGGCATACCTCTCCTCTTGCTGGTAATGCTCGACCAACGCACAGTTGCTCAAGATAAAAATGGCAACGATTCCGATCAGGACCTTCTTCATCGCTTCCTCCTACTATTAGTTGTGACCACACCGGTGATCATCAGACTAACAGTGTTGTTGACTGACAATACGATGAATCACAACTAACTTCCTAAATTTTTAAGAACAAAATAAATCTATTGGAACGTATTTTAGTACGTTAATTTAATTTGTCAAACTAATTGTTTCATTTTATTTTAATCTCTATAATCAGACCATCATGAATGCTGAATATATAACTAAAACACCGGAGGCAACTATTGAGCTTGGTAAAAAGCTGGCGGGTTGTTTGAATCCTGGTGATACTGTTTTGTTGTACGGAGATTTGGGGGCGGGTAAAACGCATTTTACCAAAGGGATTGCGGAGGGATTGGGGATTGAGTCGACCATCAAAAGTCCAACTTATGTTTATGTGAATCGATATCCGGTGGAGGGGCATGTTGAAGGGCAAGTGGAGGGGCAAATCGATGGTCAATTTGCCAGTCAATCGGCTTTTCGCGAAGCTGCCCCTCAATGGCTATATCATTATGATTTGTATCGGTTTCGTGAGGGGGATGATTTGTCGTCGATTGGGTTTGATGAAACGCTAGAGGATTCAAATGCTATTAACGTGGTGGAATGGGCGGATCGATTGGGAGACAATCTTCCTGATCGCTATGTGCTCGTTGCATTTAATGTGAATCCGGATGAGCACATTGTTCAAATCCAGTTTGTAGACTCAGCAGTGGTTCCTGAGCCTCAAATTGAGGCATATTATGATGAATGGGTAACGCCACTGCATGTTTGTGCTCATGCTAAAAAAGTAACAGATGTGGCAATGCAGGTTGCTCAGGCTTTTGTTGACGTTGGTGAGATAGTGAAAATGGATCAAATTTATACTGCTTGTATGCTTCACGATATGAATCGAGTTTGTGATTTTAAAGAATTAAACCGAGATCGTTTTGAAGAAGAAGTAACCGATGAGAAATGGAATCGTTGGGTGGAATTACGTGAGCAATATAAAGGAATGCATCATGCTGATATTTCAGCGAAGATTTTAAATGAACGTGGGTTTTATGAAACGGCGGAACTGATTCGCCTTCATAAATCCGTTAATATCGTGCGAGAGCCAAATGCTTATGACAGCCTTGAAAAACAGATCGTTTATTATGCTGATAAGCGGGTGAAACACGATGAGATTGTTGATTTGGCTGAGAGATTTCGAGATGGGCGCGCGAGATATGAGCAGTTTGATTCAATTGATAATCGTGAATTGTTTGACGAGGTTGAAGAAAAAACTCAGCAACTTGAAAAGGAGTTGTTTAGTTCACTGAAGATTGAACCGGGGGATGTATAATCTCCCACCCCACCTTGCCAGGATGGCATGTGCCTCATCGCGGGTTGGAAAACCCACTCTTCGGCTTGATGCTTATTCATCGTCTTTTTCGTCCTCATCTTCCTCTTCTTCGCCATCTTCATCCTCTGGCTCTACTTCATCGTCTCCACCTAAATCGGTTTGAACGTTTAAGGCTTCAATGCCATATAAGCGAACAAAGTTGTCGTAAATCAATTCGGTTAAGCCTCCAATAATTTGTAAAATCAGCCATACGCCAGGCATGGCAGCGAACATGATAAATAAAGGACTAGCGCCTGTAGAAAGAACCATCAGAGCTAATCCAATGCTCACAAAAATTCCTAGTGCTGAGCTGTAAATGCCGAGTAATGAATATTCATAGCCAGCCAGTATTTCCATGATTAAAGCAGAAATAAATGCACTTAGTAGGAAGTGAACTGCTGCTATCCCATTTACAATATCCAGCGCTGTACCCATTAAATACAATGGAATGGTGAGGAAGAATAGGATTAGATTAAATAAGAAGATGTGCATGATGGTTGTCTTCCTTCGATTGTATTTCTCGTTGTCCATAAAGGTCACCATTACTCCTGTTATGGTGTTGGCAGTTAGGGTTCCCACAAAGGTCATAATAATCACAACGAACATTGAAAGAGCGGTTCCCTCTTCCCCCTGAGGAACGACGTTGAGCATGAGGAAGTAAACAATAAAAAGAGCTAGAGTCCCTACAGAACCACCTACAATCCCACTAAGAAGTCTTAGGGAAAACAAGGAGAAGGTTAAAGGTCTTTTACCCACAATTGGGGCTTCGTTTGATTGTTCCATTTTATTTTTTGGTTGTTGTTATAAAAAGAAGTATGAGCCCAATAGTAATTCCTATGTCAGCGATATTGAATACTGGAAAGGGTTTTAAAACAATAAAATCAATCACATAACCCAGTTGTATTCGGTTGACCAAATTACCAATGGCTCCGCCGACAATTATACCCAATAAAAATTGATTAAGGAATGCGTTTCTTTTTTCCTCTGCCAAATACTGCAGTCCAAAATAAATCAAAAATCCTAAAATAAATATTGAGGCGAGCAATTGAAAGACATAGCCCAGCAAAATTCCAAAGGCAATTCCCTTGTTGGTTTGAAGGGAGAAATACAGAAAGTTTTTGATGAGTATGATTGGTTTAAAATGTTCCCCAGTTATGTAGGCTTTCGTCATTAAGTCTAAAAAAAGCCATCCGATAGCTGATAAAGCAAAGATTCTCCACTGTTTTGTTTTTAATTTTTTCATTTTTTTCAAATAGTTCTCAGATTGCTATCAGATGGCTGCCAAATTGCTATCAGGTGGCTAGCTATTTGATAGCGCGAACTCCATGGAGTGAGCTGATAGCTATATGATAACAGCAGGTTTTATTATATCATTAGTCGTGCTCTTGTGTCGTTGTTTTTAACTTATGAAAAAAAGACCCTTTGATTCCGTATTGGCCATCGCAATTTTTAGTTTGATTCTTTTCGGAGTCGTGATGATTTCGAGTGTCAGCGTTTATGAGTCTTATCAAATCACGAATGAAATGACTCAGCGTGGATTGCTGGAGGCGCCGACCAATAGCTTTTATTTGTGGCGCCATATTTGGCGTGTTCTTTTTGGGATTCCCTTGGGACTTTTGATGATTTATCTGCCAATTAACATTTGGAAAAAAACAGCTTTAGGCCTCTTTGTTGTTGCTTTTATGTTGCTATTGGCTTTGTTTATGCCAGGAGTTGGAGCCAATTATGGAACGTCGACTAGTTGGATTAATCTCCCCTTTCTTCCCTCCTTGCAACCTGCCGAATTTGTGAAGTTAGCACTTATTTTCTATTTGGCGGTGTGGATGGAAAAGCGTCAGGAGTTAGTGCAGTCGTTTCAATATGGATTCATTCCCTTTACCGTTCTTTTGAGTTTAGTGGTGGTGCTTTTGGCATTACAGCCCGACTTTGGATCAGTGCTTGTGATCACGGTGATTGCGACGAGTATGTTTTTTGCGGCTGGAGGGAATATCCTTCATATTATTGGTGGTGCGTTTTTGGCGGCGATGATGGCTTACCCCATTATTATGAGTAAGGAGTACATTCGAAATCGATTCATAGCCTTTTTACATCCCGATACCGATATTCTGAATACTGGGTTTCAAATTAAACAGGCGCTTATTGCGGTAGGAAGTGGAGGAATGTTTGGGGTTGGGTTTGGTAAATCCATTCAAAAATTTGGCTATTTGCCTGAAGTACAAGGAGATACTATTTTTGCTGCTACTGCTGAGGAACTTGGCTTCATTCGTATCGCTTTTTTGGTGCTTCTTTTCTTGATTATTGCGTATCGTGGTTTTCGAGTTGCTCATCATGCGCCGAATCGTTTTTCGATGCTGGTGGCGGTTGGAATTACGAGTTGGTTTACTTTTCAGGCCATTATTAATATTGGGGTGAATTTAGCCCTTCTTCCATTAACTGGACTAACGCTTCCTTTCGTTAGCTATGGAGGATCGTCACTTTTTGCTAATATGATGGGGGCTGGTGTTTTACTTAATATTTCTCGTTATGCCGATACACAAACGCATCCTTCTCACCGGAGGAGGGTCGGGCGGGCACATTATGCCCAACCTCGCCGTCGCCGCAGAACTTAAATCCTATGGTGGGGCCAATAGTGGGGCCGCTTCGCGTGGTTCCAATAAATTGGAAATTTTATATGTAGGATCACGTTTGCCATTGGATCGTGAACTGGTTTCGCCGACCAAGATTCCATTTAAAGCTATTTTTACTGGGAAACTTCGTCGTTATTTTTCATGGCAAAATTTTATAGATCCTTTTTTTGTTTTGATTGGGTTTTTTCAGTCCTTTTGGATTGTGGCTCGTTTTTGGCCAGACGCCGTGTTTACTAAAGGGGGGTTTGTTAGCTTGCCCGTGGCGTTTGCGGCGTTTATTTTAAGGCGCCCCTTAATCCTTCACGAATCGGATCGTTCGATGGGTTTAAGCAATCGTATTGTTGCTGTTCTTGCTACTCATGTGTGTGTTGGATTTCCCGATGTGATTCAAAATAGCTATAAAACTGTTTTTACTGGGAATCCTATTCGTTCATCCATTTTGCATGGCTCGTCTAAGAAAGGGTATAAAATCACAGGTTTTCGTCCTGAAAAACCGGTTTTGTTGGTTTGGGGTGGAAGTCAGGGGGCTCAAGAGATCAATGCGATGGTGGAGGTTTCATTTGAGAAGTTAAAATCGGATTTTCAAGTGGTTCATATTACGGGATCTGGCAAGACGACAGGCATCAAAGATCCTAACTATATTCAATTTGAATATATTGGTGAAGAGCTGAAACATATTTATGCGATCACTAATTTGGTGGCGGGTCGTGCGGGGGCTAATTCTTTGTATGAACTCGCGTTGATGCAGAAGCCGAATATACTTATTCCTCTTCAGTCTGCGGCTCATAATCATCAGCAATTGAATGCAGAATATTTTGAACAAATGGGTGCGAGTGTTATTCTGCGCTACCAACCTTTGCATGAAGTGGTGAATACACTTTGGAGCAATCCAACTCAAATGGAAGCAATGGAAGAGTCGCTCGCTAAAGTTTCTAAGCCTCATGCGAATCGGGATATTGCGAAGTTGATTTTAAATACAAGTACTTAAAATCCCAATTTAGAATTTTGAATAACCAATTTCCAAATAAATCTTAATTTCTAAATTTAAATGTTTAAACATTATTTGGAAATTGTAGATTAAAAATTTGACAATTATCTATGAAAATCGGTATCAACGCACGGTTTCTCACTCAGCCCTTTACGGGGATTGGTCAGTACACGCGCAGTCTTATTCCAACATTGGCAAAGCTAGATTCTAGTAATGAATATTTTTTATTCACCCCTGAGTTGGTGGATTTTGAATTACCTGATAATTGTCGACAGATTCGTGTTGCAGAAAAACCTTATCGATCTGAAAGTTTTAAGAAGGCCTATTGGGAACACACTTTGGTTCCTAAGGAAATGGAACGATTTGAAGTGGATGTGGCTCATTTTTTATACCCATCTAATCCACGGCGAAAACTCCCGATGCCTACGATTGTTACGGTTCACGATGTGATTCCTTGGAAATTGAAAGAGTATCGCAAGCGACTTCGGTCTCGGGTTTATCATTGGAATGCTCGTCTTGCCCTTAAAAAGGCAGATCATGTTTTAACGGTTTCTGAGTTTTCTAAATCTGAAATTCAAAAATACTTAAAAGTTAAAGAAGATAAAATTACGGTTACCCCTTTGGCTCCACCCCTTTCTCATGTAAGCACTTCTTGTCCCAGTTTTCAGCTTCGTCGGGATTATTTTTTGTATGTGGGTGGATACGACAGTCGTAAGAATGTTCCTAAACTGATTCACGCTTACCAAAAACACATTGCTCCTTTTTATGCCATCGATCTTATTTTGGTTGGAGGTAAAAATAAGGGATTGGATCATTTAATCACCGATCAATATCGTCAGCGCGTTGATGATAAATATCTTGTGAAGCCGAAAGGAAAAGTTATTTTTACCGACACCTTAGACCAAAGCGAATTGGTTTGTATGTATCGCCAGGCATTGGCTTTGGTTCATGCTTCTACTTATGAAGGATTTAATTTGGCTTTGGTGGAGGCGATGCAAGCTGGTATTCCCATCGTAACCTCCGATACCTCTGTTCACCGTGAAGTAACTGATGGACATGCGGTTTTCGTGGATCCTCATCATATTGATTCAATTGGAATGGGTATGCATCAGCTGATTAATGATTCAGCTTTGCAAAAACAATTGGGTGAGCTTGGTAAAAAGCATGGGGATTCTTTTAGCTGGAAGAAGACTGCTGAAGAGACATTGTATGTTTACAACTTGTTTGGATAGGAGAGTCATTGTATTGCGGTAAAGACCGCGACTGATCTTTTTTTTTGTTTGCGTACTTTAAGGCTTTGTTTTTGTTTTTGATCAGGGTAATTAATTTTTTGTTGGCAACAACGAAGTAACGGTGTACTCACGTTCATAATTTAAGGCAGAATAATTTATATTAATTCGTGAAGATCCGTGTAATTAGTGTCTATATGTTTTTCATGACCTTTATAATTATAAACAAAATCTGTATAATTATATAGTTGTAAATTAACAAATTCCTGAATTAACAAATCATCAATTTCATGAGCATACCAAACGAACCGGAATTAGGAGTACT
>CBDUQS010000027.1:0-16218 GCA_965369815.1 uncultured bacterium
AGATAAAAGTCAAAACTGAATGAGTCATCTGTTATCATTCCGAAGTTAGCAAAGAATTTGGTGGAATCAGCTTTCAGAGTGCCGGAAAAAGCAACAGATAAAATAACAAAGATCAAAATTATTGGCAATAATTTTTTCATTTTTTACCTTCTCTCCTAGTTTTTTTATATTTTATTCTACATATCTCTTAAGTTGCTCTGTTGACAGTTATTGGATCCATCTGCCATAGTGTTTCCCTTACCTATATATATGGATATTGTTAATCGGCGTTTATCGCTCAATGAATTTCGACATTATATAAAGGAGTGTTACTTTGGTGCCCAGCCTGCCAATAAGCTTGTGATTCATCATACCTGGAAGCCGACCAAGGAATCTTGGGCTGGAAAGCAGAGTATTTTGGGTCTGAAGGGGTATTATGAAAGGAAAGGTTGGAAGGTAGGGCCTCATTTATTTATTGCAGAAGATGGGATTTGGCTTTTTACGCCCATGCGAAACAATGGAATTCATGCGGGCACTTTAAACCCTCGCTCTATTGGCATTGAGGTGGTGGGGAATTACGATGTAGAGGTTTGGTCTGGTAATACTAAAATGAACACGCTGGGTACGATTGAGTCATTGATGAAACAGCTTGATCTTACTAAGGGTGATATTCATTTTCATCGTGATGCTTCTGGTAAATCTTGTCCTGGGCGAGCGATTACAAAAGAATGGTTGTTTTATGAATTGTCTCAGTTGGATCTTGGGCCAATGATTCCCCGTTCTTTTAAGGATTTAAATCGTGACATTACAGCCCCTACTCCCGTTGATCCCTCTAGTTCTTCTTCCATGGTTTTAATCCCTGTTCCTGAATGGGCTAAGGAGGCGGTAGAGTTTGTTGTGAAATATCGATTGTTTAAAATAGCGAGTTCTCAGGATATTCGTGATGCGGTTAAGTTCCATCGTTTTTATAAAATAATTCAAATCAATAATGGATAAAGCCGAGCTTGTTGCGGCCATTGTCGCTATTACACAGGTGTTTAAATACTACGGAGTCCCCTCCAATTTTTGTCCGATGATTGCTATTGGATTAGGGGCTTTATTTCAATATGTTAATAATCCAACAGCGAACGGGATTTTGGAAGGAATCGTGATTGGGGCAACGGTTACGGGGGGGTATGGGATTTTAAAAGGATCGGCTCAGTTGGTTTTAAAACGGCCTAAAAAAGACGTTACCGATTTTACTTATATGGAGGATGATCGATGCCAATAAACAAAAATCAAAAATCGAATATCGAAATTCGAATTTAAACTGAATTAAAAAAACGGTACAATGTAGTAGAAATTACATTATTTATTCAAAAACAAAAATGGATATCAAATTTATAAAACAAATTCCTATTTTCTCTCACCTTGATGATTTAAAGGCAGGGGCTATTATGGGTGCTTTTCAAATGAAGAGTTTTGCTGCGGGTGATTTTATTTTCCAGCAAGGAGATGTGGGCATGGGTATGTATGGGGTTATTTTTGGTGAAGTGGAAGTGATTCGAGACGATGAAGTGATCGCCAAGCTTGGTTCCAATGATTTTTTTGGTGAGATGGCTTTGATTGCCGATGAAAAACGATCTGCCACTATTAAATCTTTATCCGATCTTTCGGTTTTTTACCTTTCTAAAGAGGCTTTTGATCAAATTAAAGATGACCTTGGCCCTGAGGTTCGACAGGAGGTGCTTCGTCGTATTTCTGAGGATTACAAATAAAAATTCGAAATTCGAAGCACGAAATTCTTAATTTATTATTTAATTATGAAACACTACATTTCAGGTCATGCCATGGTATGACCCTGCATTCCATTCCCGTTCAGGGGCTGAGCCCTTCAGGGCCGAAGGCGGAACGTGTTTCTCGCTATTTACTATGAACTTTCAATATTTCCACGAAATCCCTTTCTTTTCTAATTTATCCGATGAGACACTCGAAAAAATTATTGTACTTTTTGATCAGGTGAACCTTAAAAAAGGCGACGTGGTTCTTTCGGTGGGTGATGCGGCGGAAGGAATGTATGTGATTACTGATGGTGATGTCGAGGTGGTTATGGATGATGCTCCAATTGCTACCTTAGGAGCGAAAGATTTTTTTGGTGAATTGGCATTGATCACGAATGAGCCTCGAACGGCTAGCGTTCAGGTAATATCAGATACTTTCCAAGCTTTCTATTTAACTCGTGATATTTTTGAGAATACTAAAAATGAGCTGAGTGATGATGTGAAACAGGAAATTCTTCGCCGGATTCGAGAGAATTTTGATACTAGTCGGAAAGTGATTTAATGGTTTTTAGTCTACATCTTTTAATTAATTTCGGGGCCCCCGCAAAATGCGAGGAGGTCTTGAGGTAGGTGAGGGGTATTTTGTGGGGCTGGGGCCCCAAAATTTAGTGTAGCCTGAAAAAGCGGCTTAATTTTAAGGCGCCTTTATAAGGCGGAGCTAATTTTGGGGTGGTGGAGATGGCCGGAATTGAACCGGCGTCCAAAGATGAAGACTAAAACCTCTACAATCATAGTCGATTTGAATTTTTCGACGTTCGCATAGAAATCAACAAAAGCACGAACGCTTATCTGGGTTTTGTTTTCGTTATTTACGCCTCCAGTTGCGTCGTAAATACTTAACCTGCTAAATTACGCCTCGATCAGTCAGCAGGTGTCGCTGAATGAGACGCGGCTGCGGATAGGCAGCCTAATTTGCTTTACGCGTAAACAAATGCTGGTTGAACAGCCTGTTTGAAACGTGCGGCAAGAGATTTAAATGGGTTAGCATTTAATTATGCGCTGGACTAATTAGTAGGCAGACAGCGCGATACCTAGATTGCCATTTTTCGCCTTGAGTCATCTCTGTCAAAGCCTAGCATCCCCTCGTCAGAATTTTGCTCCTATTTTCGTTCCGATGTTGACATCGGAACTGTCATATCTGCAAATTCTTCCTCTTCCCCACAAAATTCGTTTCACTTCCCATTTTGTGGGGGCCCCGTTTGGGGCTGGATGGCATTTGCCATATCTTTTAAGGAGCAGTTACAGGTGTTATTATGTCATAAAAAATAAAATTTGCAACAATTTGATTTCCCTGCTACAATGACAAATCCAAGCATACCCATTTATGCCCAAACTGCAACCAAAAGCTAAACGTAAGCCTACCCCTCCCAAGAAGCTTCATTTAAAGCGAAATGTTGTTTTAAAACCGAAAATTAATTCTGGAGAGGAGAAATATCGGCTTCTTTTTGATAGTTCTACCGATGCCATTATGCTTTTGGATGAAAAGGGGTTTTTTGATTGTAATCAAGCGACTTTAGACATATTTGGGTGTACGACTCGTGAAGAGTTCTGTAGTAAGCATCCTAGTGAATTTTCACCCCCTATTCAGTTGAATGGAGAAGATTCCCGAAAGGTTGCGGATAAAAAAATTGCTACTGCTTTTAAGGAGGGAAAAAACTTTTTTGAATGGATTCATCGTCGAGTGAATGGAGAGGACTTTTTTGCAAATGTTCTTCTCACTTCAATGGTATTTAATGGTAGGCGTGTGTTGCAGGCAACAGTTCGAGACATTACAGAGCAAAAAAAGATTAATGATCAACTGAAAGATTCTGAAACTACTTATCGAGCTATTTTTGAGAATACAGGGACGGCGACCATTATTGTTGATGAAAATAGATTTGTTTCTTATGTGAATAGTGAGTTTGCGAATATGTCTGGATATTCCAAGGATCAAATTGAAAACAAGATGAAATGGTTTGATTTTTTTGTTCCAGAAGATGTTGAAAAAATGACACGCTTTCACAATAAGCGTCGTGAAAATCCTTATTCTGCTCCTCGTAATTATGAAGCTCGTTTTTTAACCAATGATGGTGAAATTCGCAATGTTTTTATGACTGTTGCTATGATCCCGGGTACAAAGCGGAGCGTGGCATCTGTTTTAGATATCAGTGCTCGCAAGGTGATTGAAAAAGAGCTGAAGGCTAGTAAGAAAATCTTTGACGACTTACTTCAGGGCTCTCCTACGGCTACTTTTATTGTCAATACAGATCATAAAGTTATTTATTGGAATCAGGCTTTGGAACAATTAACAGGCCTTAGCGCTGTTCAAATGGTGGGAACCTCTAATCACTGGAAGCCTTTTTACAAAAAAGAGAAAAAAATGGTTACGGATATGATGATTGAGGGGGTGAAGCCTAATGAAATTTTGAAGCATTATTCCACCATGGAAGTGGAGCAAAGCAGTGACAAAAAAGGGATTATTGGCTCAATGCTTTTTAAGAACTTTTGTGGTCAGGAAAAATGGCTTCGTTTTATGATCAAGCTTTTGCGCGATGGACAAGGACGTATTATTGGAGCGGTTGAGACGGTGGAGGATGTTACGGAGAGGCGGTTAATGACTCAGTTTGTTGAGAATCGAATGAGAGAGTTCCAAGTGCTTTACCAGGTGAATGCTCACATTCGCATGATTCATTCCACTAAACAGGTTTTTTGTGACTTGATTAAAGATATTGTTTTGGCTTGTGATGAAGTGAAGCCTGCCCGAACTCATATTACTTTTGATGGTCAAATTTATACTAATCTTAAGAGAGGTGAGAAGTTTCTTAATTCCATCAAAGAGCCCATTATTGTTTTGGGTGAAAATCGTGGAGAGATTGAATTGGGCTATGTTAAAAAAATCTCTAATGAAGAATCCTTTTCTTTAAAACAAGAGAAGAAGGTTTTGCATATTGTTGCTCAAACGGTTGGAAAGCATATGGAAAGTCGTGAAGTGATTGAGCGCTATCAAAAATTGGTTAATAAATCGGTGGTTGGTATTTTTATTTTGCAAGATGGTAAGTTTCAATATGTAAATCCTAAGTTTGCTCGTATTTTTAAATATCAAGCCAAGGATCTGATCGATATGTCACATGACGATGTGCTGTTGGATTGTAAGTGCTATAACACCTTGGGTGAAGACTCTCATGTGTCTTCTACTACTTGTACCCTAAAGGGCTCTCGAAAAGATGACACTCAAATTGATTTAGAGATTCATGCTCAGCGCATTCATTATTATGGGAAAACTGCTGTTTTGGGTATGGTTCAGGACATCACTAAGGTGATTCAGGCACAGGAGCGGCAAGTCCATTTTAATGAAGAGCTTCGTGATAAAATTGCTGAAAAAACACGTGATCTTCAAAAGGCTAATCGTCGTTTACATTCTTTGAATGAACTTAAAGATGAATTTATTGCCGTCACTTCTCATGAGCTTCGATCTCCGTTAACGGCGGCTCGAGGATACCTTTCTTTTTTGGTTGAAGACGAGATGCGAAATCAAATTCCCGAAGAAGCGAAAGACTATTTGCTTCGTGTTTACGACAATGTTGAGGTGCTGAATAATTTGGTCAATAATATTTTAGATGTTTCTCGTATCGAGATGGATCGCCTGGAGCTTCACCCCGTTCCGACTGACATTTCTCAACTGCTTCAGAATGTTATTAAAAATCATTCATTTCAAACTAATGAGAAAAAGATAGCCATTCGTTTTGATGATCAATTGGATAAACCTGTTTTGATGAAGTTGGATTCGGTTCGATTACGACAAGTTTTACGTAATATTTTAGGGAATGCGATTAAATATTCTCCTGAAGGGAAAGCAATTACTGTTGGTATCGAAAAAAGGGGAATCGGCATTCAAATTTCCATTGAAGATCAGGGTATGGGAATTCGAAAATCTGAACTTTTTGATATTTTTGATAAATTTAAACAGGGAAAAAATCGCCAAGCTCAGTATTCGGGTGGTGCAGGATTGGGATTGTTTATCGCTAAAAAAATTATTGAATTACATGGTGGAATGATTTGGGCGGAGAGTACCCTTAAAAAAGGAACAACTTTTAGGATTCAGCTACCGCTGAATTAAACTCGAAACTCGAAACTCGAAATTCGAAAAAATTCATAACTCATAATCCATAATTAAACATGGTTCAACCCGTTAAAAACATTAAAGTGTTGATTGCAGAAGATGACAAAGATATTTGTGATCTTTATGCCACTATTTTTATGAAAGAAGGGTTTAAGGTTTATACGGCTCGTCAGGGGAAGACGGCGATTGAAAAATATTATCAAAAAGATCCTGACATCGTGCTTTTGGATATTATGATGCCAGAAGTTGATGGATATGCGGTTCTTAAAGAAATTCGTCAGCGGCACGATAAATACGTTCCTGTGATTATGCTGACCAACCTGGATATGGAACACTTTTCTCGCCATGATTCGGTCGATCGAGTGGATGCTTACCTGGTAAAATCTAATTACACACCCTCTGAAATTTTGGATAAGGCGAAGGAGGTTTTGAAGGTGAATAAGTTGATTAAATAGTTTTAAATAAAGTCTCAAGTGCGAGTGCGAGTCTCAAGGGGGTTGTTAGGGGTTGAGTTTTTGGCTTATTTGTGGTAAAATAATTAGAATATTTAATAAGGATTAAGAACTAAGGATTAAGAATTAAGCTTTGGAAAAACAAATCATTCAAATCACTGTGCCGGCTAGCTTGAGCCATTCCTCTTTTCTTCGCCATGTGGTGAGTGAATTGTTTGAAACAGCGAAGTTCAGTAAACAGTGGGCGAGTCGATTGAAATTGGTGGTGGATGAGCTTTTTATGAATGCGGTGAAATATGGTTCCACTGAAAACACCAGCTTTATTCACGTTACTTTTGAATACGATGATTCTGGGGTTTGGTTTGCGATTGAAGATGATGGAACGGGTCCAGAGGATGCTTCTGTGGAAGCTCTTCAGCAAAAAATTCAGCAAAACCAAGCCAATACCGATCTCGCCAAAACGTCAGGGCGAGGACTGGCGATGATTACGAGTCTTTGGACGGATGGAATGGAAGTTGAAAAGAGTTCACGTGGAGGGATTTTGGTACGCTTTTCAAAGCAATTGAGTGCCGCTGAAGATCCACCTCCTGCACCTCCGGTTTCTCCGGAAATCGCCGCTGCGATGGCCGCTGCTTCTGCGAACGCTAATCCGGTTGAAGGGCCGATTGATGAGCAAATTGATGGGCAAGTGCCCCTCGCACGAAGTGCTGTTCCTCAACCTGCCAGTCAATCTGTGGTTGAAATTAAGCTTTCAGGGGAAATTGATCAATCGAATATCGAAGAAAAAACGGCTCCTGTCACTCAACAGCTCGAAACAATACCGGATGGAGCGATATTGAGTTTGGATTTTTCAGATCTGACATACATCAATAGTACTTTTATTGGAAACTTAGCCGCTTGGCACACTCATATGGAGCGAAAGGGCGGACATGTTTGTCTTAAAAACGTGAATGACTCCATTCGGGAGATTCTTGAATTGGTTGGGCTTTTGAAAGTTCTTCAATGCCCTGTTGCATCGCAGGTTGGAAAACCTACTCTGCAAAATATATCAAAAATTTAATATCATCTGCCGGAACGAAGACTTTCTAGTCTGCGAGACGGCCTCTAAAAAACTAAAATCATGCCTACTGTTGCAAATATCACCATCGAAGATCTAGCGGGTTATCCTGGCACTAAAGTTGTTCGTGTGGCGGGTGAGCTAGATGAATCTAATTTGGCGGAATTGGAAAATGCAGTGAATCCACTTATTCAAGACCCAAATGCACAGACATTGATTCTCAATTTTAATGGTTTGGAATTTATGAGTAGTAAGATTATTGGCTATCTGGCTGGTATTTATACCACCTTGAGTCATGAAAATAAAAAGATGGTGCTAGCAGAATTCAATCAAACGATTTTCGATATTCTCTCTTTGGTTGGCATGGATCAAATGGTTGGTTGTTACAAAACAATGGAGGAAGCGATTGCTTCAATTGCTAATGACCAATTATCAATTTCCAAATAAATTCGAAATTCGAAGCACGAAATTCGAAAGCTAAAATCAATAATTTAAAAAGGGATTTCTCCACAGGGTCGAAATGACAAAAGTGGGGTCGAAATGACAAAATAAGAACACTTTACAAATAATTTAATATCACTTGCCGGAACGAAGACTTTCCAGTCTGCGAGACGGCCTCTAAAAAACTAAACAGACAATGAAATTCCTTCGTGATAGTCTCACAAAAAAGGCGCTTTCCATTTTCACCCTCTTAATGGGTGGTTTAGTGGTAGCGGCTGTGGTGATGTTTCGGCAGGAAATTTCATCACTTCCAATCACTTGGTTTTTTGGAATTATTATTGGAATTTTATTCTTAATTTTGGTTTTGTTCTTAGTGAATATCATGGTTCCGTTGGGACGTGTTGCCAAACAGGTTAATAATCTTTTAACCGGTAAAGAATATCAACGCCTCGATCCAACCACGATTGATGAAGTGGGGCAATTCACTCATTTCTTTAATGAAATCACCCAAGATTTGGAAAAGATTTCTTTTGACGTAAAAGAGCGTCGTCGTATGTCTTCTGAACTTGATATTGCGGCCAATATCCAGAAGGAGGTACTGCCTAAAGAGGCACCCGATTCTCCTGGTTTGGATATTGTCGCCAAAAACCGATCCGCCGCCGAAGTGGGAGGAGACTCTTTTGATTTTTTGCCGTCTGCCGATGGGAACCAAACCTTTATTTACATTGGAGACGTAACGGGTCATGGAGTGCCAGCTGGACTCGTTATGATGATGGTGGATACTTTGATTCATTCGATGATCTCTATGGGGCTTAATAGCTCCAAGGATGTCCTTTCGAACACCAATGCTTTGCTTACCCCTCGAATCAGCACCAAGCTCTTTATGACGCTTGTAATGCTCCGTTGGGACTCCACTCAACAAAAGCTGTTTTATACAGGAGCGGGTCATGAACATATTTTGGTTTATCGGGCGAAAACCGAGAAGGTGGAAGCGATTCGTTCTGGTGGAATTGCCCTTGGGATGATCCCAGATAATTCAAAAATTCTTGCCGAAAAAGAGATCCCTTTGGAAATTGGCGATACTGTCGTTCTTTACACCGATGGAATTACTGAGGCGAAAAGTAAAACAGGGGATATGTTTGATGTTGAACATCTAACAGCCTCCTTACAAAAACACGGATATATGCCTTCTTCTGAAAGTATTTTTGACCAAATGAGTCAGGATTTTGCTAACTTTGTGGGCGAATATGTTCAGGTGGATGACATCACGATGATGGTGATTAAATACGTTGGAAGAGAGAACAGCACAAAAACAAAACTTGCCATTGCGAGTGATGAAGGGGAAAAAACAACAAGTAAGATTTGGAGTTGGGGGAGCTAGCCGTCTCGCAGGCTAGAAAGCCTTCGTTCCGTCTGGGTTATTTGAGTTTTTTGAGGTGTTTGAAATTTGCGAATAGGTAAGTTTCATTTATCAGGTAAAGTATAAAATTAACTATAGAAAATAGCCCAACTGCTAACCCAGTTGTCCAATGCTCATCGCCCTTAATTTCAAAATATAACGGAACAACGAGGGCTCCTATAAGTGGAATGAAAATTAATTGTAGAATTTTTAGAATTTTTGTTTTTGATAGGTATTTAAAAGCAATATATAGACCTAGTAATAAAGGTGATGAGGAAATATAAAATATTATAACTCCAATCAAGATAGCAAAAATACCTTCTATTAAATTTCCCACAAGCCCACTGTTTAAATAGTTAGTTAAAGCAAACAATGAAACTATAAAGAATAAGGCAATTAGGTTTACATAAATGTGATCTTTGAAGCTATATTTTTTCATAATTTTTTAAATTAATTACCTTTATCATCTTCAGAATTCTTTTTTAACTGTGATGTGTCAGCGGAGGAGTTTATTGAAGATCCTAGTTTGTTTATTGAGGAATTATAATCATTAATCGAATCAGAAATTTTATTCCATAAATCTGTACTTTGAGAATTATAACTTTCTAGTGTCATATCCCCTAACCCATTTGTTGCAAGTTTGAAACTGCGAAGTTGATAAAAAGTGTCTTTGGCCATTTTATTTGCTCTTTCAAGATTTAAATAAGTTTTGTCTGGTTTTTGCCCATTAGCTAAATGGAAAGATGGGGAATACCAACTAGTGCCAAATTTTCCATGAGAATATGTATCTTGGAATGAATGCAAGCCTGTACCAAAAGCTACAGCATCTTTATTTTGAGTAGCTTGTTTCAAATCTTTAACAGCTTCAGATTTATCTTTAAAATGATAATTATTTGTTACTCCTTTTATGTAGTTTTCAGCACCTTTTATTTTCCCCTTAAAACTGTATGCTCCAGGAGATGTATATGAGTTATCATCAGTATCTTGATCGTAATGTGCGATAATTCGAGAAATGGATTCAGATAGACCAGCTACGAGTCCCAGTGTGTATGTTAAATCATAATGAACATCCCTTCCCCATTCTCCCGTCGGGTCCACATACTTCAACGGATTATTCATCACATAAGTATATCCATTGAGTTCTTGCGGGTTCGCTAAAGCATAACTAAAAGCTTTCGAGCTTTCTCCCAAAACTAAAGGATCAAGGCTTGCGAACCGACCGATGTTCGGGTCGTAATACCTAGCTCCATAATACATTAGGTCGGTTTCTTCGTCTAATTCCTTCCCCGTAAAACCATAATCTTCTTGGTGGGTGGAGGCTTCTGGAGCTGTTAATCGTTCTTTTCCAAATGGTAAATAATCCTGACGTTTGGTGATGTTTCCGTCTTCGTCTAAAATAACATCTACACTACCTAAATGGTCTTCTAAATAGAAGTAGACTTTTTCCTCGGGCTCGACGCCTTTGGCGGAGGTTATGAGTGGGAAGCTTAGGATAGCTAAAACGATGATGAGTGTGGGGCAGGCAACCTTCTTTAGTAAGTTAAACATAGTAAGAAGGTTTAAAGGTTTGTTAATTTACCATTAAATTTTTTTTATGTCAATAGGTTTTGGGCTTCCTCTGCACGACCCCCTCCCCGCCAAAGGCGGTACTCCCCCTTGTTCAAGGGGGAGATTGTTAAGAAGTTGCTTGTTAAATTAACTTATCAATCTCCCCCTAAATTGAGGGGGAGCCGACTCACCGAAGCCTTGTGTGAAGGTGAGACGGTGGGGGTCCAAAATGAATTTTGTTTTCTCTCTGATTTTTGGTAAAATGTATGCACCTAATTTAGGTGAAAAATAAAAAAATAAAAAAATGCAAAATCTAATAAGGAATCAGATCTCCGGATCAAGTCCGAAGATGACAAATGGAAGAAGAGGTTTTTCCCTCGTTGAGCTTTTGGTGGTGGTTGTGATTATTGGAGTGCTTTCAATGGTTTCTTATGTTGCTATTCAGCGAGCACAAACGCGGGCGATGAATGAAAAGATGATGAATGATTTGGTGGTGATTGCAAATGCATTGGAGGATTTTAGGCGTGATAATGAACTTAAATTTCCAGTTCCGGAACCAACGGATGTTGCTGCGGGGACTGAAAGTGATCAGAATATTCTTTGTTACTACTCTGATATGATGTACGCTCATGATTGTGAAACATCGGCTTTTCGACAGGGTATGATTGATAATGAGTTGCTCACTAAACGTTACCTTCGCGAAGTGCCCACAGATCCACGTACGAATAGTCGATATGTTTATGGTGTCACCAACGATGGTAAATATTACCAGGTGGCTGGATTGTATGAACGAGAAGATGGTACCTATGAGGCGCGTACGATTGAAAATTTGGCAAAAGGATTCGAATTGCCGAGTGTGATTCGAGCGTTTGATAGTGCCAATTTTGTTACCGATGGTGACCTTTATTTGCCCTACAGTCCTGATCACTTAATATTGAGTGCACGATTGGATAATATTAATGGTGACGTCTCTGTTGAGAAGGGAGACATTAATGGGACTCTTCGTAAAGATGCGATTATTACAACTGCTCCAGATCCAGATGGTGGAAGTGCAGATTTGTATTTTTCTGATGGAAGTGAAACCCATCTCGATCCTGGAACTACTTTAATTCTTCAGGAGATGGTGGTTGATCAAAATGATAAAGAAGGAACTGTTACTAAAATTTTACTTCATCTCACCAATGGTAAGATTTGGAGTAAGGTGGCTCGTTTGGCGAAAGGATCTGAATTTAATGTAGAAACGACCACAGCGATTGCGGGAGTGCGTGGAACGGAGTTTGGGATGGAGGCTGAAGAATTGCCTTCAGGTGATTCAGAGCTTAAAAAGATAACTCTTTTTGCTGGTGGTCTTCAGGTGGGGCCTCATCTTAGGCCCACTGCGTGGAACGTTGATAATATTACTCCTTCTAGCGTCACAGATGTTACATTTGATGATGAGGGTAAAAAGATAAGTGAAACCACTCTTCTTAAGGGTGATCGATCTGCTTTAATTAATCGGCGTTACGGAGACATTCCCCTTCAATCGGCGATGGTTCCACATATTTTGAGAATGCGGGGAGGAGAAATCAATGCATCTGGAGAACTTCAAATTCGTAATGTTAATTATTTTATCAATCAGGTGAACCGTCAAATAGAAGATCGGTTTGGTTTAGATGATGACAGTATTACCCGAAAAGTTCTTGCGAATCGTTTGGCTGTTTATACTATTACACCTGGCTCAACACTTGGTGGTGGTAGTCTTTTGGATTCTTTTAATTATGAATTTTCTATTGATATTTCGGGTCCGCAAAAGCAAACTGGCAGTTATCAACTTTCAAATTTACCAATCAATAAACCTTTGTTGGTTCGGTTTGAGTATTGTGTTGATTCTAAGGGTAAGGCAGTGCCTGTTGGAGTTCGTTGTCTTCCAGAATCTTCAAAAGCCATATCTTCCTTTATACGTCCTCATCCCTCTATTGAAACAAGGGCGAACTTGAGTCGCGAAGATTTTTATCCGAATCAGTACAATGGAATAAGGCCTGCGCTCAGTATAGTAGCTCCACGTTTTGCAACAGTAGGAACCCCTTTCACGATTGATGTGGATCTTACCAATGCTACTGCGGAACATTTTCCCGCTCAATACATTGTAAAAGATTGTTTAGGAGCTATGCTCCCAAATTTAGCAAATACCATTATTACTACTTATACAATTGAAGTTCCAACTGCCACCTCTTTTCAACAATTCGAAATTGATCCTACATCCACTGTCTGTGATCCTTCTGTCACCGCTCTTTTGGATAATGGAGTTGAATTGAATGAATCTATTGATGTTCGTGTGACGGGGGAGGAGACGGAGCAGACTGTTCAACTACTTTACCCTGCAGATGGTGAGGCGATTCCTTATCCTTCGGATGGAATGGTTTACTTCGATTGGATTTCTCCAAATTCTCAAATTTCAGTTCAAGATGCTTTCTTTTTTGGATTAGAAGGGAGTGTGGTGCCTGCCGGCAATCGAGTTCCTGGAGATGGGATGTCAGTTGATTCTAGTGGTGGCACTTATATTTGGAAGATTTTTTACGATGATATTTATTACGAGGAAAATTTCACAGTCCTCCCCGATATAGCTGTTGATTTTACAGCCACTATCTTAAATGCACCGGGTGACGACGTAATTGATTGGGATACAGCGCTTGAGAATGGTGAGGTTTCTGTTGTGGCTGGGGATTTCCCTTTAACACTCAATCTTTATCCTTCAGGACCTTCTCTACCTGCAGGTCATACTTATGAATGGGATACACTTCCGGTTATAGGGCTTATAGATGATGGAGCGGTTAATACGACTACTTTCTCTGACCCTGATGCTGTAGGAGGAGGGGGTCTTAACCCTATTAATCTTAATTCAGCCCCTTCTTATACAATTACTCTTAGGGTTCTTGATCCTAGAGGTGATTATTTGCTTGGAGTGGAAAAGCGGAAAAGGATTACTATTATTTATGGGTTGCCTCCAGTAACAATAAGCTCCATTGTATTTGATCCACTTAATGACTTTGCTTTAACTAGCCTTGATAGGGTTCGCTTAAGTGGCGATGTTGCAACCTCTCCTTTTGCTAACTATAAACTGAAAGCTACATTGAGTAATGGAGATATTATAGATAATTTAGAACCATCTGATTTTTGTGACTTTACTGCCAACGATGCTAGTCGGATATCTATTGTTGATAATTCGGTTACTCCTAATATTTATGAATATATTCCTTCTCCAACTGTATTTACTGACACTCTTCGTTGTATGATTCCTATTGGGGCTGATATTGGTGGGGTTATTGTGACGGCTGTTTTGCCTGTTAATTTGAATATGACAATTTCTCCTATATCTATTCTTGTGGGTGGAGAGGCTCCAGGTAATGTTATTGCAGGTTCAACTAATACTTTGTCTCTTTCAAGTGAGCCTGCTTGTGATGGTTGGACAGTAATGCCAGAATCGGCAGGTGAAGTATGGTCTGTGGATGGTGCTACTTTAACTGCTCCTACTATTGAAAACTCAGCAGCTGAAATTCTTTGTAGTGACCCAACTGTATCGGCTACTGTTCGTACAGTTGCTGCCCCTAAAATTACAGGGATTGCATTTGCAATGCCTAATGATCCTCTGCAACAATGGCGATCTTCGGATGGGCCTTTGCCTCTTGGGCAGAATCAATCTATGCCTTTGTTTATTTTAATTACTGAAGAAAACACTCGTTCTTTGGTGACTTTTGTTCCATTAGCTTCTGAATTCTGTACTTTTACTTCTAATCTTAATAACCCAATTAATAATGCTGTAGGGCAATATACTGGTACTGCTTTTGGAAATGACACTGTGACTTGCCAAATGGAACAAGGAAATGTTCCTGCGGAGTATGCAGATTATGAGAATAGGGATACTCCTCCTAGCGCTACTATAAGTATCCTTGTGAATACTCCTACTTTTTGTGGGGATGGAGCAGTTCAAGACCCTAATGATGACGGAGTGAGTGAAGTTTGTGATGATGGAGTAACGTTAAATGGTACCGCTGGATATTGTAGTAGTAATTGTCTTATGACTCGGGAACAGATTGCGTGTGAGGGTACTGGGGGGAATAGTTGGAATGAGGCCGCTGAAAGGTGTATTACCGTTGAAGAGTCTGATTGTTTAGCTACTGTGGGTAATTCTTGGGATTTGGATGGTGGTGTTTGTACTATAGTTATTACTGGTGATACCTCTATGAACTTAGGAGATGAAATACAAATTACTAAAACAAGTGGCCCAGCATGTACGTGGTCCGTTGTAAATGGAGGAGGAGAGATTAATACAACAGGTTTATATAGCTCCAGAGAACCTAGTGATGCTGAAGAAGCTATTCGATTTGAAGGTGTTCGTTCAGAATCTTCTGTAATTCGATGTGCTGAAAATACTTCTAATTATGCTGATCATACTGTGGTTGTTAATTATATTGGAAAAGCAACAGGTGGTGGATCTGGTTATGAATATTCTTATACTGGGGATGTGAATATTACTTGGACGAACGCCAGTGATGCTTGTGCAAACCTTACTGAGGGTGGTGCTACTGCTGGAGATTGGGAATTGCCATTTGGAATTAATTTAACTGGTGATTTTGCTACATGGTGTGGCGCTTATGACAGTGGTGTTAATCAATGTCCTAATTTATTTAATGCTGCTAATATTTGGCTTAATGATCCTGCTGGTGAATATATGCCTGCCTTTGATCAACCGAATACATTTACAGAGGATGTAGGCTTATCTGATCAATATCATGGCTATCGTTGTGTGCGATAGAATTTATAATAGGCTGAAGACTCCGTCGATACTTTCGTATGACGGAGTCTTCAATGAGGCCTCCTTTTCTATGGCATTCTTGCTATCCGAACACAATCTTCACCGCTTGAATTTTCTGCTTCATCTTTTGCGATAAAGCAGTAATCGTGGGCTTCGAAGGTGCTTCCGATCACTCCTGCCCAGCTCCACGAGGTGCTGAACGGTGTGTAGCTGACAACTTCTTGCTCAGTTCCTGCATCCACCTTTACCCACATGCTGTAGGTGTCAGAGGCACAAGTGCCGTCGACGGTGAAATCTGCTTGATGGACGGTGAAGTTATTACCATTATTGTTGGTAATCACTGGATCAGCAGGCGGGGTGACGTCTGGCGGTACTTCACAGTACGTTCCGCTGTAGCCACCCGTTGCCGAGCAATCGCAGGCTTCTGCGGTGCAAACACCACCGTTGTCGCAGGTGTTGCTTTCGCACCAGTCTGCGTGGCAGTCGGTGCCGACGTAGCCGATATCGCAGCTGCTGCAATTGCTAGAAGGGTCCCATCCTCCGTTGCAAATGCAGGTACCGTCCGTCGGGTTACAGGAACCGTGACCATTGCAGTCAACCTCGTAACAGAGGTCTTCTTCGCAGGTCGGGT